>NZ_JBJUSG010000031.1:0-29357 GCF_046044395.1 Candidatus Magnetominusculus dajiuhuensis
AGGGATGCCCTCGCAGGGAAATCAACGGGTGTAGTTATTTAGACGCTTACGTTACTTTTATGAACGCGATTTAGCATAAGTTGTCTGTTCTGCTTTGGTAGTAATGATGTTATTCTTGCTTTGGCTTGGCCCAATGTAATTTTCCTATTGATTTATCCCCTGTATTTCAGATATACTATTTGCATGGCAATTTGTGGAACAAGTACAGTGACAGTCGGTGGAAGGGCGTTTGTCGTAGCAATTCGCACTGACACATCAACGGCGGGATTTAATGTTGAGTGCGGCGAGCTTGGCGTAGTATCTCAGGGGAAGACGGTCAAGGGATCGTTGGCAGCGATTGCCGCGGCAATTGAGCAGCACCTGAGCAACCTGCAGGGCGGCGCTTAATCACCTCGTTATATATTTCGTCAAAAACATGTTATAATCAGGCATGTTGACCAGGCTGAAGATCCAGAATTTCAAGAATCTCGATGATGTTGAGATAGAGCTTGGCGAATATGTTGTATTTGTAGGCCCGAACAACTGCGGCAAGACAACCGCTTTACAGGCGATAGCCCTTTGGAATGTCGGCCTTCGCGCATGGAACACTAAAAGGAAAGGAAAAGCATCCCCTGAAAAAGGTCCAAGGGTTGCGATAAACCGTAAGGACATTACTGCTATCCCCGTTCCTGTTGCAAGGCTTCTGTGGCGCAATCTTAAAGTACGCAATGTCAAGCACAGCAATGAAACAAACCCCCACATTGATTATATCTTTATAAACGTAATCGTCGAAGGAATAACTAATGGAGTTGTATGGAACTGCGGACTTGAATTCGGTTATGCAAACGAAGAATCGTTTTACTGCCGTCCTTTACGAACAGAAACATGGAAAGACGACAAATCACGAATGACGGTATGTGACGAGGCCTCAGGCATTCGGATTGCCTTTCTTCCTCCAATGTCTGGTTTGGCGGCGACAGAGCCTAAAGTAGAGCCTGGCAGGATTAATGTCCTCATTGGTGAAGGTCAGACAGCTCAAGTTCTCCGCAATCTTTGCTACCAAATATATGATACGGACCCCGATTCATGGAAAAAACTAACCCTATATATGAAAAAACTATTCGGAGTGGACATCTTACCACCCGATTTTATCATGGAACGGGGGGAAATATCCATGTCTTATAAGGATATAGCTAAAATTAAATTCGACATCTCCGCCTCCGGCAGGGGATTTCAGCAAACCCTGCTTTTGCTGGCGTATCTTTACGCAAATCCTAAGACTGTTCTCCTTCTTGACGAACCTGACGCCCATCTTGAGACACTCCGTCAGCGCCAGATTTACCAGACCCTCATAGATGTATCCAAGGAAACCGGCTCTCAAATAATAATCGCGAGCCATTCAGAGGTAATCATGAGAGAGGCCGCAGAGCGTGATCTTGTGATAGCCTTTTTGGGAAAGAATCCCCACAGCATCAATGGCAGATACAGCCAATTATCGAAATCCCTCACAGATATTCCCTTCGACAATTACTATCTGGCAGAGCAAACAGGCTGGGTTTTATACTTAGAGGGTTCGACAGATTTAGATATACTCAGAGAGTTTGCAAAAGTGCTTGGACATGAAGCAGAGAGATACCTTGAGCGGCCATTTTTTCATCCCACAAACAACAAAGATGACGGTGTTAATAGTCACTTCTTCGCCCTTTGTGAATCAAAGAAAGACCTCGTAGGGATAGCAATATATGATAATTTAGGAAAAGATATCAAAAAACACGATCAATTAGTTCAGTTAATGTGGAAGAAAAACGAGATTGAAAATTATCTGTGTACAAAGGAAACTCTTCTTGATTATGCGCGCTATGGCCACGCGACTTATAATGACCTGCCGGATGATTCAGAAATACAACGAAGGGTAACTGCTATGGAGGAATCCATTAATGAAATCGCCACAGCGTTGAAAACGATTAAAGATACAGACATATGGTCGCCGACGTTAAAGGCGTCTGACGATGTGCTTATACCGTTGTTTAAAGTCTATTTCAAAAAAATATCTCAGTACAATATCTTGAATAAAAGCGATTACCACATCCTCGCTCGCTACGTTCCAAAAGAGGACATTGACGCGGAGGTTGTCGAAAAATTAGACGCGATTGTGGAGACTGCGAAAAAAGCTGCGTCGTTTAATATCTGAAAGTCCTGTTTATTTCCTGTTTTTTTATTTCCGGTTTGAAAATCCCGCCCACTTTGTACTGCTCTGAATGCTGTCTGTGCAAATTCCAATTAGCGATATACGCACTGGCAAGCTCTCTTGATTTTATGACTAACAAATTTTCGGCGTTTTCATATTCCGCTGATCTTGTAAAATTGAAACTTCCGGTAATAACGGTTTCCCTGTCAATAATCATAACCTTATTATGGGCTATGTTGTGGATAGCGTCTATGTAAGTCGGTATCCCCTCATTCGCTGTGAATGTTGCAGCGCTGTATTGGTCTGAAAGGTTGCTCTTGTCCAGAATGATTGCTATGTTCACACCGTTTTTTTTGGCTCTCACAAGAGCCTCGGCTATCGGCTTTGAGGTAAAGGAATATGCCTGGATGAGGATTTCTGAGCGCGCCTTGCCGATTTCAGCAACTATGGCCTCAGTTGCCCCGCCCATCGGTGAAAAGTACACATGGGCATTGGTGTTCAACGGCACATCAAGGGCGTAGGCCGATGTGGCAAGACTAATGAAAATTATGGCTGCTACTGATAGGAGCTTCTCAGCCCTTAGTGGCATTGTCCAAAGCCGTGCTGTCAGGCCTTCTCGTCACATACGGAGACATCGGAAAGGCCTTTTCCAATTCCGCCATTTTCCCCTTCGCCGCGTCGGCCTTGCCAGAGGCGGAAAGTATAGACGCCCATTCAAACAGTGCCAGGTCTTTGAATATCGGGGATTTCAGCGCGTAGAGCTTTTCAATGGTCTGAAGCGCCTTGTCAGAGGCACCTTTGCCTTTATAAAGCCCGAAGAGCCTATAGTACGATATAGGCAGCAGTTCATTGTCTGTCTGGTATGTGTTATTAAACTGAATAAGGGTCTTCTCCGCCTCGTCTGTGTTGCCCAGCTCAATGAGTGCCGCCGCGGTATAAAGCAGTGAAATTGGGGATTTCGAATCGTTGTATGAGCGCTGGAAGTCGGCCAGAGACGCCTTCAATCTTTTTTCCGAGTCCGCCGTGGAACTTTGGCCATAAAAGGCGTTATACGCGCGTGAGTTCAATGCCGAGACCTGGTCGCGCGAATAGGAGCGATAGATTACGATTAACGAGACAATGACTATAAGGCCAACGGCCGCGCCCATAACGAGCTGCGAACGTTTTTTATTCTTATCAATATAGTGTTTCAGGTGTTCGTACGATGAGTCCCTTTCGTTTTGAGAAACGTTATGTTTAACAGGTCTTTTTTTAATGACTTTAGGCATATTTGCATTCTCCAGTTAGATTATAAATTTTTACAGAGTTTATTTGCTAAATATTGCGATTGTTGAAAAATATCACCTACTTTGCCATGTGGAATCCCCGCGCCGAGCAGGACTTTAACGGCCATGTCCTTAGTTATCAGGTCATGGGGCGAATGTGTGTCCGTGTTAATAACAAGCGGCACACCGAACTGCGAGGCCTTCATGGCGACATGCCCGTTTGTCAGGCTGTGGCCCTTGCGGGCGGTTATCTCAAGCGTGACGCCGCAGTCCCTTGCGAGGCGGCAATCCTCGTCTGAGATAAGGCCGGGATGAGCAAGGATATCAACTCCGGCCTCAATAGCTGCCCTGTTAGTGCCTTCTTTGACTGGTTCGACGATGGTTTCTCCATGAACGACGACTAATCGGGCACCAAGTGACCGGGCAAGGCTTGTGAGGGTGCCAATCATTGCCGGTGGCACATGGGTAAGCTCAACACCGGGGATGACCTTGATATTACAATGGCGATTGAGGTCATCCGCGGCTCTTGAGATATTGCCAACGATGAACTCAATGTTGCTGCTGTCTGTGTGGTCAGTAAGGGCGATGGCCGTATAGCCAGCGGCATATGCCCTTTGGACAAGTTCGGAAGCGACAAGCTCCCCGTCGCTAAAAAACGTGTGCGTATGCAGGTCAATCATAGTATTATCCAACCTCCCAAAGGCATTGGACTATTATAATGGTTTAGCCCATGATTTTTGCAAGGGCAAATATATGGGCTAAAAAACAGTCCAGCGCTGCGGTATAAAAATTTTCTCAAAAGTCATAAGCGCGAAACGGTCTGTCATCCCCGCGATGAAGTCACAGACATGCGTAAGCAGCCCATCGCTATCAGCCGCCGTGGTGCCGATGACGCGGTGAGGAATAAGCTCCGGGTGCTCACAGTAATATTGATAAAGGCTTTGAACGATATTCTCCGCCTTATGAAACTCCTCTTTCAGTTTATCGCTTTCATAGACCCTGGCGTAGAGAAAACTGCGCAGGTTATTCACGGCGGCAAGTATGCCATCAGTCATGGTGATTCGCTCTAATCCTGCCTCTAATGTGTTATAAACCAAATCCCTGACCATAGTGTCTATACGCCTGGAGTGGGATTTTCCGAGGACAGAGGATATATCATCGGGGATGTCTTTCCTGTGAATGACCTCTGCCCTGAGGGCGTCGTCAAGGTCGTGGTTGAGGTAGGCGATGACATCGGAGATACGAACGACCTGTCCTTCCAGCGTGTCGGCCATTTCGTTTGGAGCGTCAGATAGTATCTTACCCATGCCCTTTGAGTGCTTGATAATACCGTTTCTGACCTCGTATGTGAGGTTAAGGCCGGTGCCGTTTTTCTCAAGTATATCTACAACCCTCAGGCTCTGGACGTAGTGGTCAAAGCCACCGGGGTGAATCCTTCGCAGCACCGCCTCCCCAGCGTGTCCAAAAGGGGTGTGTCCGAGGTCATGCCCAAGGGCGATTGCCTCTGTGAGGTCCTCGTTTAGTCTGAGGGCGCGTGATATGGTGCGCGATATCTGGGATACTTCAAGTACGTGCGTAAGGCGTGTCCTGTAGTGGTCGCCCTTTGGGGCAAGAAAGACCTGAGTCTTGTGTTTGAGGCGCCTGAAGGATTTACAGTGAATAATCCTGTCACGGTCGCGTTGAAAGCATGTTCGGATATCCCCCTCTTTTTCGGGCGTCTGGCGTCCCCTTGTGCCGACGCTTTGACAGGCGCGGGGGTGTAATATATTTTTCTCTATTGCCTCTGTCTGTTGTCTGATTATCACGTCATCCCCTCATCATCTGAGAATAAACGCGCAGGCTCATGAGTGATTACATCTAAAGGAACTGTCTCATCGGAGGCGGCAACGCCGAGTTCCTTAAACTTTCTCAACGTGGGCAGGAGCCTCTTGTCAAGGGAAGCAACGACGGAGTTATACCCGTCAACAGATTTCTTAATACCCTTTCCAAGCTCGGCAAGGTACCTGATGAAGACATTTGACCGCTCATATAGTTCTTTAGCGGCCTTGCTTATCAGCTCCGCGTTTTTGGTCATTTGCTCCTGCCTCCAGCCAAAGGCGATGGCGCGCAGAAGGGCAATCAACGTAAACGGGGTGGCGATTATAATCCTCTTTGAGGCGGCATCCTCAAGGAGCGCGATATCATATTCGAGCGCGGCGCTAAAGAACGACTCCCCGGGTAAAAACAGGACGACAAACTCCGGCGACTTCTTAAACTGCTCCCAGTATGCCTTCTGTGCTAATCTCTCCATGTGGTCTCTGACATGCCGCGCGTGTTTTTTAAACAATATCGCCCTGTTGTCATCCGGCGTGTCTGAGGATACGGCCTCGACATAGGCAATGAGAGAGACCTTAGAGTCCACGACGATGTCCCTGTTCGATGGCAGATGTATTATCATGTCCGGCCTTAGGCGTCCTGTGTCTGTGTCCACGGAGGTCTGCAGGTTGAAGTCGCAGTGTTGCGCCATGCCGGCAAGCTCCACGGTGCGTGTCAGTTGAATTTCACCCCAGCGTCCCCTGATCTGGGGGTTTTTGAGGGCGGTTGCGAGATTAGATGTCTCCTTTTGAAGCTGCTGATTGGAAAGCACGATGTTCTGAATATGTGTGGCGAGGCTTCCATGGTCCCTGTCCCATTTAGATTCGAGTTTTTGGATTTGTTCCTCGTACTTTTTCAGCGTCTCAGTGAGCGGGGAGACGAGGCCATGGATTTTTTCCTGATGGAGGCCGAGGCTGCCCTTAGTTTCAGAGAGGATTTTCTCAAGGGACTCATTGGCCAGCCTGATAAAGTCCTCGGATGTGCTCTTCAGGGCAACCGCCGACAGAGCCGTAAAGGTGTCGGTGAGGTCTTTTTTTGCGTTTTCGATAATACCCCGCTGTGCCCTGAGGTTTTCGTCTGAGGCAACGAGTTTAGTCTGCAAGACGGCGTGGGACTGCCGCGCATCTGACAGGTCTTCCCTAAGGGATATTACCTCGTTGGCCTTATCGATGAGCTGTACCTTGAGCGCGTTGAGCTGAGCCTCGGCGGCCTTGAGGTTGCCTTCAAGCGCTGAGCACTTTAAATAATGCTCGTTAAGCAAACGGCGGCTGACCACAAGCCAGCCCACAAGGGCACCGACCGACAGCCCTGCTATCAATGTAACAATATTTCCCACGGTCAACATCAGCAAGTAGATTATAATGAATCCGGAGGTTATATCACAAGAAAAATTGCTGGTGTCAGGTCTCGGCGGGCTGTTGCCCCCTTGTTCTTTTTTTCGTTTGCTGGTATTATAAGAGGCTAATGTCGAATTGGTTAAAGTTAATCCTAAGATGTGCGGCGGTTGTTCTGGTTTTGGGCCTTGCCGGGGTGTCCGGTGCATCGGCTGCGTCAGAAAATAGGTTCTCTCTGCCTGAGTCCCCGCTTTTTTCTTGTCCGGCGCCGCTTAGGCCACAGGTGGATTTCTGGATAAAGATATTCACCCTGTATACGACTAAACAGGCCGTTATCCACGATAACAGGTATTTAAACATTATTTATTCGGTAGTTGACTTAACAGAAGACCAGAGCAACTCAAAAAAGGCCAGAATTGGAGTGCTGTCTTTTGAGATAAGCAAATACAGGGAAATACTCCTTAAGCTGGATAAACTCAAGCCCGATGACCCGGATGAGATAAATAATCTGTCACCTGAGGAGTCTCGCGTATATGAGATGTTCAGAGGCATTGAGGGTGCTAACAAGTTTTCTGAGGCGGCAGACCGTCTGAGGGCACAAATCGGGCAAAAGGACCGTTTCCAGAAGGCATTGTCAAAATCAACACTGTACCTGAAAGAAATGGAAAGGATTTTTAGAGAAGAGGGCGTTCCGGTGGCTTTGACAAGGCTGCCATTTGTTGAGTCGTCCTTTGACGTATCGGCCTATTCATGGGCAAAGGCTGCGGGAATATGGCAATTTACCGACTCCACGGGCAGGATATTTCTCAGGATGAACTCAATTGTGGACGAAAGAATTGACCCTGAGAAGTCAACCAGGGCGGCGGCAAGGCTTTTATTGGATAACTATGCACAGCTTGGTTCATGGCCTTTGGCCGTAACGGCATACAATCACGGCGCGTCAGGTTTGTCAAGGGCCAAAAAAGACCTCTCTACCAGCGATATATCGGAGATAGTGGAAAAGTACAAAGGGCCTTCCTTTGGTTTTGCGTCAAGGAATTATTATACTGAATTTTTAGCCGTTTTAGAAATCCTTGAAGATTATCAAAGTTACTTCGGTGACGTGGAATTTATGTACCCAAAGGAATACGAAGTCCTGCGCACGGGCAGATCCATGAAGGTAAGCGCCATTGCGGCCGCTTGTTCATTAGAAGAGATCAGACGCCTGAACCCCGAATTAAAACCATCCGTAATGGCGTCGAAGACATCGCTTCCCTGCGATTATTTTTTGAAGCTGCCCCCCGGCACTAAAGACTCATTAAAATCCCAGGTCAAAACAGAGACGCCACCACCACAGGCTAAGCCATCCACCCAAACACGAAAGACCGATATAGCCTCAAAATCAGATGCGTCAAAAAAAAAAGAACCTCAGCCGGGAAAGGCCATTCACATAAAGCCCGGCGCGCCACTTACGGCAAGCATCCCCAAAACAGGCACAAAGCCGAAAGCGGACACCGCAAAAAAACCTGAGACGAGCCAGTCAGCGCCACCCAAAATCGAAAAAAAACCCCCTGTGGCTACCGTAGCGGAGAAACCAACTCCTGACCCCAAAGGCGATGCCAAAAAATCTACACCTAAACCACAGATAGCCAGACATCATAAAGTTATTACCGGCCAAAACCTGTTCTCAATTGCGAAGATGTATAATGTTTCTGTGAAGGACTTAATGAAGCTCAACTCCATTGGCGACCCCTCGAAGGTTAGACCCGGCAGAGTTCTGCAAATCCCCGAAAAAAGTTAATGTCGCACCATTCGCTCCCGCAATAATCTACAACCGGCTCCAACCGGACATTGTAGACTTGGCCCATACGGCCTTTTTAAAAGTGCTTGACTTTTAATGAAAAATAAAGATACAATCACAGGGAGAGATAGTTTTCTCATTTCAGGAGTGGGAATAACCCACTCTTTTGTTTTATGGGCATGGTAATTTGGGCATAGAGATAATGAGACGCCTTGAGGCGATAGCTAAGGAGGCAGCCCTGCAAAGGTCTGTGGAGCTGTTTAGCGTGGAATTAAAAGGACAAGGAGCAAGAAAGATATTGAGAGTAACGATAGACAAAGACCCGGCGGTCTCCATAGCCGACTGCGCGGGGATGAGCAGAGACCTCAGCGCCATGCTTGACGTAGAGGGCATACTCAAGGGTGGATATACGCTTGAAGTAACCTCCCCAGGTATTGACAGGCCGCTTAGAAATAAGGCCGATTTTATAAAATACACCGGCAAACTTGCTAAAATCGTGACAAAGGCCGCTGCGGGGGCAAAGGACAACTGCTTCACCGGGACAATAGTGTCTGTTACGGAGGATGCGGTTTCGCTTGAGGACAAAAGGGCAACGGTTGAAATAAAGTTTCCCGATATCATAAGAGCCAAACTGGAGATTGAGATAAAATGAGCAAAGAGCTTCGTTACATTATCGATCAAATAAGCCATGAGAAAGGGATTTCCAGGGAAACTCTCAGGACAACGATTGAGTCAGCGATGTTGACCGCGGTAAAACGGAAATTTACAAAATTCGATAATATCGGACTGACTATCAGCCCCATCGATTATGAGGTCAGTGTCTTTAAGATAAGGTCTGTCGTTGATACAGTGACAGACAATCAAACACAGGTGTCTTTAGAAGAGGCCATTGCCATTTCTCCGGATGCCTCTTTAGGTTGTACGATTAACGAGCCGCTTGATATAAAAGACTTCGGGCGCATAGCGGCACAAACGGCAAAACAGGTCATAATGCAGAAGGTTCGTGAGGCCGAAAGAGACGTCATCTATGACAAGTTTGCCAATAAGGTCGGCACTGTCGTCTCTGGCACTATCATCAGAAAGGACAGGTTTTCCTACAGCGTCAGCGTCGGCAAGGCAGAGGCCGTCCTTCCGGTAAAGGAAACGCTTCAGCGGGAGCATTTTAAAAACGGCGACATCATCAGGGCATATATCGAATTGGTCAATACCACGAACAAGGGGCCGCAGATCGTGCTTTCGAGGATTTCGACAAATTTTGTCGCCGCGTTGTTTAAAATGGAAGTGCCGGAAATCAGCGACAATATTGTTCAGATAAAGGATGTCGTACGGGAACCGGGTGAGAGGACAAAAATCGCCGTCTTCACAAAAGACTCCACCATAGACCCGATTGGCGCCTGTGTGGGGATGAAGGGCACGCGGGTTCAGGCAATTGTCCGGGAACTTAGGGGCGAACGAATTGATATCATCCATTGGACCCCCGACTTAAGGCTCTACATAGCAAGGGCGCTAACCCCCGCGGAAGTGGACAAAATCGGTATAAATGAAGAGGATAAAACCGCGATGGTCGTCGTTGATGACTCGCAACTTTCTGTGGCAATAGGGAAGAAGGGCCAGAATGTTAAGCTGGCTATGAAACTCACCGGCTGGGACATTGATATAATCAGCGAATCCAGATACTCAAAGATAAGGCAGGACAAGTCCGACAAGTCTATTGACGAGATACTGCAAGAGAGGCAACCCGAAGAGCAGTCGTAGGATTGTCATTTTCTCGCTGAAATGGGGTGCTGAGCCGGGGTCGCAGGGGACGGGGGCTTCAAACAAATGTGGAACAAGATAAAAAGAGACTTTGAACACGGCATAGAAAAGCTCCAGTGGTTTGCCTCCATTATAAGCGAACGGCTGGCCATTGAGGTGTCCTTCATAAAGACGCTGGCAAAAATAGACAACCTCGAAAAAAAAAGGGAAGAGCTTTTCGGCTCAATAGGCAAAAATGCCTACGAGCTGAGTTTCAACAGGACTACGGACATATATAACCACCATAAGGTTCAGCAGGCAATCCGGGAGATTTCCTCTCTTGACAGAGATATTGAGGATTTGAAAAAAGAGGCCGGCGAAATAATTTCGACGGAGGGATAGCCCTGCCGCCATACTACATATTAACCTTTGTCTTGGGCGTCTTTGGCCTGATAGTCGGTTCGTTTCTAAACGTCTGCATATACAGGCTGCCCATCAAGGGCCTTTCTATTGTAACGCCGCCGTCGGGCTGCCCTGTCTGCGGTAAAAGAATCAAGCCGTGGCATAACATACCGGTTATTAGTTATCTGGCCCTCAGGGGCAGGTGTGCCTGCTGCGGGGTGCATATATCGCTTCGATACCCTGTGGTGGAACTCCTAAACGCGGTATTCTATGTACTGATTTATGCGAAGTTTGGCCTTTCGGCGTATTCAATATACTATATGATGTTTATATCGGCGTTGATTGTGATAACCTTTATAGACATAGACTATCAGATAATCCCCGATGTGATAACGCTGCCGGGGATAGTGCTGGGGGTTGTTGGTTCGATATTCATATTGCCTGAACCGCATTATGGCAGACTTATTGGCATTTCCGGGTCTTTGATAGGGCTGTTAACGGGCGGGGTGATATTTTATATCATTGCCGTGGTAAGCAGGGGGGGCATGGGTGGGGGCGATATAAAATTTATGGCGATGGTTGGGGCAACGATGGGCTGGAAATCTGTCTTGCTGACGATTTTTATCGGGAGTTTTGCGGGGTCTGTCTATGGGATTTCCCTGATGGTATTTAAGGGAAAGGGCAGGAAGACGAGGATTCCATTCGGGCCATTTTTGTCGCTTGGAGCGGCGGTGTCTTTATTTTACAGCAGGGAGATTATCGCATTTTACTTAAACCTGTGAGGGCAGCCCACGCATTCACAAATTCGTCCAGCGGCAGCGCAAAGCCGTAATTTCGTACATAGCACATACCCCTCTTCAGAGTATATGGTGTTGACACAGTTTTCTTTAACAGCCCCTAAAGGCCAAGTATTTCCCGTGCCTTACTTTTCAACTCCTTGGGACTGAATGGTTTTGTTATGTATAAATCGCAGCCGCTTTCAGCGCCTTTTTCCTTGTCAAACTCCTGTCCCTTGGCAGTAAGCATTATGATATATACCTCTTTCATCCCAAGTGTGTTCTTAACGGTGTTACATACGTCAAAACCGTTCATTTTGGGCATCATAACATCAAGAAAGACAAGCTCAGGCCTCTTTTCTTTTATTGTTTCAAGAGCCTCTTCACCGTTTTGGGCGGTAAGTATATCCACACCCTCATCCTCAAGAGATTCAAGTGTTTGTTCAATAAGCATTCTAATATGCTGTTCGTCATCTGCTATCAGAATTGCAGGCATCGTTGTTGTCCCCCCTAATTATTTTTTCCTGATTCTCCGGGTTTATCTTATTATTGTCCACGGCCTTGAAGAATGCCTCAACCACCGTTGGGTCAAACTGTGTACCGGAGCATTTTCTCAACTCTTGCAGGGCTGTACCAAAAGGTAAACCCTTTCTGTATGGCCTGTCTGAGGTCATTGCGTCAAAGGTATCGGCAACGGCTATTATTCTGGCAATCAAGTCAATCTCCAACCCTTTGAGCTTATCCGGATAACCCCTGCCGTCAAAACGTTCATGGTGAGATTTAACGCCCGGAATGATGCCTTTCAGTTCCTCTATGTATGACAGTATATCCCGTCCGCAAGTCGTGTGGGTCTTGATCTCCTCAAACTCCTCGTCTGTCAGCTTGGCAGTCTTACGCAACACATTGTCGCTGACGCCTATCTTTCCTATGTCGTGAAGTACCGCGGCAAGCTCAAGCCTCTCTTTATCCCCCGCGGATATGCCAAGATTCGCCGAAATAGCGACACTGTATTCCTTCACCCGCTTTGTGTGGCCTCCGGTGTATGGGTCTCTTTTTTCTATTGTCTCTGCAAGTGTGTAAACCGTTTTGATAAAGGCCTCCTTAAGAGATTCGTACAGTCTTGCGTTGTCCATAGCAAAGGCTGCCTGAGACACCAGTGTACAGAAAAAATTAAGGTCATCAGCCGTGTAGTTGAATGGCTCTATGGTGCTTGCCATAACAATGCCAAGGGCCTTTTCCTTTGCCTTTATCGGTGAGCAGATCAGAGAACTTACACTGCCCGTTTCCATTGCACACCTGGGGTCTGAGCGGCAGTCGTTGATTATCTCAGCCTTGCCGGAGTGCATAACAACGCCGGCAATCCCAAATGCCGACATTTGCGCCCCGCCGTTGCCGCTTTCGCCGCCGCTTTCGGCAACTAACTTCAGCATACCGGTTATCTCATCTGTGAGCATAACTGACACATTATCTGCCCTAATCTGCTCCGACACATGCTTTATCAGAAACTCTGCTATCTCCTTAACATTAAACGCGTTGACCTTTTCCACAAAATCATAAAGCATCGTAAGTTCGCTGTATTTATTTAGTGTCTCAGCGGCCAGCGCCTTTTTCTGCACCTCTGCCCCTACGATATAATTAAGTAAAGAGGCCATAGCGGCAATCTTACTGACATTCTCACCATAAATCCACCCCACCGTCTTACCGTCAACCGTTATGGGCAGGCCGGACAGATAATCGCCGCCTGTTCCATAGAGCATAGTCCCCGCGCTGTCCTTTATGCAGACATCCACACCCATGGACACGGTAAGCCCCTCAATAAGTTTAGTGATATCTTTTTTTAGAAGGAGTTTTTTCAAATTGAAAATTGCCAATTACTTATAACCTCCCCAGGGCAATCGCATTAGAAACATCCTCTTCTGGATTCCCGCTTTCGCGGGAATGACAGACAACAAATGAACGCCTAAATATGTCAATGCCGCCCTCATTTTTGTCATTCCGGCTTGTCCGGAATCTGTCCTTATGCCTCAGAATAGGCAAAATCATCAAGAAACACCCACTTAAGGGAAGATTCCGGACAAGCCGGAATGACGGAAAGGGACAAGCCGAAATGAGGACATAGGCAATTTCTGCTTTTTTCCCTAATGTGTTTGCCCTGATAACCTCCCTTATCATCATAAGTTAATCCTGGCCTGTCCTTATTACAGGCAGCGTGAAAGAAAAAATACTGCCTTGCCCCTGAGCGCTCGAAACCCATATACGCCCCCCGTGGTGTTCTACAATTTCCTTGCATATAGGAAGCCCAAGCCCCGTCCCTGTCGGCTTATTTGTAAGTGTATCGCCCAGTTGTTTGAACTTCTCGAAAACCATTTCCTGTTCCTCTATGGGTATTCCAGCGCCTTTGTCTGACACAGATACCGTGAGATGCCCGCCGCTGCGGCAGTCCGCCCTCAGGGTTATATCGCCATCTGTGCTGAACTTTATGGCGTTTGAAATCAGGTTTATAACCACCTGCAGAATTCTATCATAATCGCCCACAGTATCGGGAATATTTTTTTCACTCTCTATTATGAGCGCTGAGGAGTCCTTTCTCTGAAAAAGCGAGGATGTTACCCTGACAGCGTGGTTTAGCAGATCCTGCACGTTAATAATATCCTTTTTCCAGACCATCTTGCCGGCCTCCATCTTTGTGAGGTCTAACAAGTTGTTTATCAGAGACGTGAGCCGCTCACTTTCAGATATTATAATAGCAATGTTTTCGTTTATGTTCCTTACCGAACGCTCCACCTTTTTGCCCTCAATATTAACGTGTGGCAGCACCGTCTTTTCAAAGGATTCCTTTATGATCTCCGCAAACCCGTATATAGACGTAAGAGGTGTTCGGAGTTCGTGAGATACGTTAGACAGGAAGGCCGATTTAAGCTCGTCAAGGGCCTTGAGTTTATCGTATGCGGCCTGAAGCTCCGTTGTACGTTCCTTCACCTTCGCATCTAATAAGGCGAAATTGCCCCTGAGTTGCTCCACCATGCTGTTAAAGGCATCGGCAAGGATGCCGATTTCGTCGTTGCGTTTAATATCAATGGTTGCCGTTAAGTCTCCACTTTTAATGCGTAACGCCATTTCTGAAAGCCTCTTCAGTGGGGCCACCATTCTTCTTGAGAACAGATACCCAAAAAATATTAAAAATATCAGACCGGCAAATGCAATTGCCAGTATGCGTCTGCCCATTTCCCGTGAGCTGCTCTGTAGTTCATCCATATACACGGAGGCACAGATGTACCAGCCAAGTGGTTTGTAATACCGCACCCAGGTAATCTTATCATAGACATAGTGGCCCTGGTCTTCAATCTTATCCCACTTATACCTTATGCCTTCGGGGTTATCCGCGGCTTTTGCAAGTTCTTTATATACATTGCGCTTTGCCGGCGTGTTAACGTACACATCCATATCTACTATCTTCATGTCATTACGTGGATGGATGACCATAGAGGCGGTATCATTATCTCTTTTTGGGGAAAATATAAAGACATAGCCTGTTTTTGCCACTTTTATGGCCCTAAGTATTTCACCCAGACTATTAATAGCAGTACTCATCATCTTCCTTGCTGTATTATCAATGTCATCCATATATACACCGGTGGCTATAATCCATTTATGTTTGGGAAGATACTTAAAGTATGTTAACTTATCCTTGGGTTCGGCATCAGTATTAAGCCTTTTCCACTTATAGGTGTGGTACCCTTCACCGTCTTTTAGTGCGGCATCAACCATAGGGGTCAATACGAGTTTGCCTGTAACGTCGGTTATGCCCGAACAATCGCGCCCCACGAGTGTCGGGTCAGGGTGGGCAAGCACTTTTGCATTATTGAAGACAAAGGTATAATCGCTATTTCCGTATTCGAATCTGCTAATCGTATCCAATATCTTTTTTTCGATGTCGCCACGCGAGACGCTGCCAGACTGCTCATCCATGGTGTTAATGTAGCTTTCAGCCATCATTATGACGTTCTTAAGTTCTCTCTTTTTCGCCTGAAGGGCAGACACCCTGTATGACTGCAAGTCGTGGTTGATACTACGCACCATTTCGTACACATTGTCAAGTACTGTCCTTGCCGATGATTTTTCTATTTCAAAGACTTCCTTTTCTATGAAGGACTCGGAATAGAAGTAAATTGTGGCGGTAAAGGCGGCAAGTATGACAACGATGGTGAAAAAGTATTTAATAAAGAGCCTTGATTTAAACATCTATCCCCTCACGCGGCTAAGATTTCTCAGGCCCGTAGAGGTAGATAAAGTAGACATTTTCAAACTCCTTTTCAAACCGCAGCGCCTTGACCAACTCGTCGCGTTCTGAGAGCGTTGCGTCAACAATAATAATATCCGGCTTTTCGGCACGTGCCTTTTCGATACTTCCCGTGCCGTCGGTTGCAGAAACGACCGAATAGCCCTTTGCAAGGAGTACGTCTGTCAGCGTCCTGACGTTTGATTCGTTCTCATCCACGACCATGATCTTCTTTTTTGAAGTGACTCCGGCAAGCAGCGTCCTGATATCGTTAAACAGGAGTTCCTTGTTGATAGGTTTTGTCAGGTAGCGGTCAACGCCAAGACGCCGACCTCGTTCAGCGTCCTCAACAATGGACAGGATAATGACGGGCACGTCTGCCGTTGCGGGGTCGCCTTTGATGACGGCAGCCACATCAAAACCGCTCACCTCCGGCATCATGACGTCTAAAATGATTAGATGAGGACGCATCTCTTTCATGCTTTTAATGGCCTCCACGCCGTTTTTTGCCGTTCTGACGTTGTAGCCCTGGCCCTGGAGTTCCTGAGTCAGGAGTTCACGTATGCTGTCGTCGTCATCAACCACTAAGATGGTTTTACCCCCCGCCGCAATGTTGTCTAAGCTGTCTGAAAGGCTGGTTCTGGCTTCCGCAGTCCCACTGCGAATTGTTTTCACCAGGGTATCAAGATCCGTAGAGGTTAATCTATAGGAATCCACTGACAGCAGCGGCAGCGTAAAGAAAAAAGTGCTTCCCCTGGCTGTGTTGCCCTCTATCCAAATTCGCCCCTTATGGTGGATAACTATCTGTTTGCTGATGGGAAGACCGAGTCCGGTACCTTTTGGTTTATCGGTGAGGGTGTCGCCAACCTGTCTAAACTTCTCAAAGATGGACTCTCTGTCCTTGGGTTCGATACCGATGCCGGTGTCGCTGATGCTTATAACTGCCTCTGAGCCTTGCCGCCATGCACGGCAGGCTACGGTGCCGACATCGGTAAACTTGATAGCGTTAGAGAGAAGGTTAATGACTACCTGAACAAGCCTGTCGCCGTCCCCTACGACTGGCGGGATATCCGGCTCTACATCTACGATGAACTCAAGGCCGGCCTTGTCGCATAGGGATTTTGTGGTTTGAGCGGCCCGCTTGATAATGTCTCCTATGTGGAGGGTTTCATTTTTCCATTCAACCTTTCCCGACTCCATCTTGGCAATATCGAGGACATCGTTGATGAGGCTGGTCAGGCGCATCCCCTCGCCGATAATAATGGCGATGTTGTCTTCAATGAGTTTTATTGAGCGGGCGATTTTTTTTGAGTCCGCGGGAAGGTTGGGGAAGATTTGGTCTCTCAGCCGTTCCTGAATAATCTCGGTAAACCCCAAAATTGAGGTTAACGGTGTCCTCAGTTCATGGGAGACAGTAGATATAAAGTCCGTTTTCATTCTGTCAATGTTTCTCTCTCTGGTAACGTCACTGGTTATGATGACAACGTCATTGGCGTCACGGTTCTGCCACTCTCCGCTGCCAAGGCCGTGCACGCGAACAACGGTGGACGACGCCTTGAGCACCATTGATGAGGACAGCTCGATGTCCGAGGCTACAGGCACGCCGAAGCCTGTGCCGATGCTTTGCTTAAACAGCCGTGACATGTCTTTGCCAAAGACCTGTTCTACCATTTTGCCTATGGCCTCGGAGGCATTAATGCCATAGCAATAGGCCAGCGGTTTGTTGACGCGTGTGATTTCCCCCGCGGCATTGACAACCATCAGGCCGTCAGCCATATTGTCAATGACGGCTTCCAGGTAGTTGTAGATTGAGGTAAGTTTCGCATCCCTTTCGGCCAGATCACCGGCGGCATCCTCGAATCGTTCAAATACCTCTATGATGTCGATTACCAAAAATTGCAGGATACTTGCGAGGGCGTCAAACTCATCGCCGGTATTTATATCGATTGTGGCGTCATAGTCGTGTTCGACAAGTTTTTTCGCGTAGTCAATGATGGCATTCAGGGGTTCGTTTATGAGTTTATTTAAAATTCGAAACAAAACCACCGAAAAAACAGCAAGCATGACCCAAAGCGGCCAGCTAAAGGTTAATGCCGAAACCAAAATCCGTTCTGGCGTAGTGGCTATTCCCGCATGGCGGATACTAAAAACGGTAAAGAGAAAATTCACCACTGCAACAACGGCAACTAAGATAAGAATACTCCGGTGCGCTCTTTTAAAAATCGTCAAATTTTTCATTATTGAATATATCCTCCTGATGCCGACATGGTACTTCATATTTTAAAACAGTCCCCCTAACATGACCGGTTTCCAACAAATGATTTCTTAACCCCGATTATACCGCCACCTAAACGCCAATGTCAATTTTTCATTGACATTTCTATATCCGTATATGATAATCTATTCATACATAATTCCTGTAGAGAAGGTTTTTTATCAGGGGGAGAACTTATGGTTGAAAAACCGAAGTTGAGCATGTACTGGGCATCTTCGTGTGGGGGATGTGAGGTTTCTCTTATCAACATTAACGAGAAAATTCTTGATGTAGCCGCAAATTTTGATTTCTATTTCTGTCCATGCCTCCTTGATACCAAAAAGAAAGATATTGAAGCCCTTGACGATGGCGGAATTGCCATAACATTCTTTAACGGGGCCATTCGCACCCAGGAAAACGAGGAAATGGCACACCTTCTGAGGAGAAAATCGAAACTGCTCATCGCCTTCGGTTCATGTGCATACGAGGGCTGTATCCCCGGCCTTAGCAACCTCCACACAAGGGCCGCGCATTTCGAATCCATATATCTGGATAATCCTACCGTGGATAACCCGCAATGTATCGTCCCTAAACCTGAGACTATCGTGCCGGAGGGAATGCTGACATTACCGGCATTTTATGAGCATGTAAGAACCCTGTTGCAGGTTACGGATGTGGATTATTCCATACCGGGATGCCCGCCGGAGCCAGCTCAGGTGTGGAATGTCATAGAGGCTGTGATACAAGGAAAACCCCTGCCGCCAAAGGGAGGCATTCTCGGCGCGGGGAGTTCCACCGTGTGCCGTGAATGCAGCAGAAAGAAAGAAGATAAACATATCACGCGGTTATACCGCACCTATGAGATAATCCCGGATACTGAGGCGTGCCTGTTAGACCAGGGGCTTATCTGTATGGGGATAGCCACAGCAGACGGCTGCGGAGCGCTCTGTCCAAAGGTAAATATGCCCTGCTCTGGCTGCTATGGCCCGCCCGCTGGCGTTCTTGACCAAGGGGCAAAGATGGTAGCCGCACTGGGTTCCATCTTAGACATAGGTGATAAAAAAGGCATGAGCGAGGATGAGCTGATACGGCACATAGATATGATTGTTGATTCGATACCGGATTATTCGGGGACGTTTTACAAATACAGCCTCGCAGGCTCCATACTCGGCGGCAGACAGCCATGAAGCGTATCTCTATTGACCCCATAACAAGGCTTGAAGGCCACGGTAAGATTGAGATATTTCTTGACGACAGCGGTGATGTTATGAATACTTACTTTCAGGTGCCGGAACTCAGGGGGTTTGAGCAGTTTTGCGTCGGAAGGCTTGCCGAGGACATGCCGGTTATTACAAACCGCATATGTGGTGTGTGCCCTGAGGCGCATCATCTTGCCTCTGTTAAGGCCCTCGATGAGCTATTTGGTGTGGAGCCACCAGCGGCGGCCAAAAAAATCAGAGAGCTTCTTTACATGGCCTTTTTCATTACCGACCACACGACACATTTTTATGCACTCGGAGGCCCGGACTTCATAGTCGGGCCGGATGCCCCTCCCACAGAGAGGAATATACTTGGCGTTATCAAAAAGGTCGGCCTTGACGCGGCTAAAAAGGTAATCGGCTGCAGGGCCAGAAACCACCATGTGATTGAAATTCTTGGCGGCAGGGGCGTTCATCTGGCCGCGGGTGTTCCCGGCGGCTGGAGCAAGGCCGTCAGCGAAAATGAGAGGTCAGAGATTGAGGCGATAGCGAGGGAAAATATAGAGTTTGCCCACTTCAGCCTCAAGGCCTTTGACGATATAGTGCTCAAAAACCCCAAGTACATGGATATGATTACATCAGATATCTACGTTCATAAGACATATTACATGGGGCTTGTGGACAGCCAAAACAGGGTTAACTTTTATGACGGCATGATTAGAGTTGTTGATCCGGAGGGGAATGAATTTATTAAATATCACCCGAAAGATTATGTAAATCACATCGCCGAACATGTAGAGGAGTGGTCATATTTGAAGTATCCATTCTTAAAGCATGTCGGCTGGAAGGGTTTTGTTGATGGCATAGACAGCGGGATATACGCGGCGTCGCCACTTTCACGGTTAAACGTGTCGGATTCAATGTCTACACCGGGGGCGCAGGAGCAGTTTGAGAGGATGTACGAAACCCTCGGCTCAAAAAAACAAAACGGCAGGTATCAGCCCATCCACCACAGGCTTGTTACCCACTGGGCAAGGCTTATTGAGCTTCTCTACGCGGCAGAACATATGCTTGAACTGGCAACAGACCCTGAGATAACATCCCCGGCGGTTCGGGTTATCCCTGATAAAATAGTTGGCAAAGGGATAGGTTGTGTGGAGGCCCCAAGGGGTACGCTGACACACCACTACGAAAGCGACGACCGAGGGGTGCTCACTATGGTCAACATGATTGTAGGTACTACTAATAACTACGCCCCCATGACCCTGTCAATAAAAAGAGCGGCTGAGAAGCTCATAACCAAAGGAAAGATTATTGACCAGGGGCTGTTAAATAAGATAGAGATGGCCTTCAGGCTCTATGACCCGTGCCTTTCATGCGCCACTCACTCGCTGCCCGGTCAGATGCCTTTAATTGTCAATATTAGAAACGGTGAGGGGGAAATCCTGAGGCGTTTCAGCAGGGATGAGAAGATAACTTGAAGACTATAATTATAGGGCTGGGAAATCCCATCCTGTGCGACGATAGTGTCGGGCCGCGGGCCGCGCGCTTGATAGGGCAGCGGCTGGGCGCTGGATATTCGCCGTACAACGAAGACATTTTGGTGTCTGAGGCTTATGCCGGAGGCCTTCGTCTTTTAGATGCGATAGCCGGTTATGACAGGGCGGTTATTATTGATTCAATCGTCACGGGGGAAAACGCCCCGGGTACGATATACAGATTGACGGCGGATGGTCTGCCGCAAACGAGAAACTGCGGCAGCAGCCATGACATGACGCTCCCTATGGCCCTTAGCATGGGAAGGGCGCTTGGGATGGTACTTCCATTTGAGATACACATATGGGCAGTTGAGGTACAAGACGTCAACACCTTTGGCCAGTGGCTCTCGATGGATGTGGAGAACGCCCTGTCCGACGTTGTTAACGGCGTTTTAAGTATGTGCGCCGATTGTAAAGTTGAGAGCTTATGCGTGTGAAGATAGGGGTGTATTTCTGTAACTGCGGCGGCAACATCTCCGGCAAGGTAGACTCAGAGCTGGTCAGGCGGGCGCTTGAGACAGGGTGCGATTGGGCATATTTTAAGACCTGCGAGCTGATGTGCTCCGATGACGGCAAGGCGTATCTGCGTGGCGAAATAGCCGCAGAGAAACCGGACAGGATTGTCATCGCCGCGTGTTCCCCGCGTGAGCATGAAAACACGTTTATGCGGGTACTATCCGGCGCCGGTATGAACCCCTACCTTATGCAGATGGTCAACATAAGAGAGCAGGTGGCATGGGTAACCCCGGATGTACGGCTGGCCTCTCTAAAGGCCGCCGCCCTCATAAAAGGGGCAGTAAAAAGGGTGGCGTTTCATAAGCCGCTTGAGATGAAGTCCATAGAGATGTCCCCCGATGTCATGGTTATCGGGGCAGGGCCTGCCGGGCTGAAGGCCGCGTTAACCATAGCAC
This sequence comes from Candidatus Magnetominusculus dajiuhuensis, assembly GCF_046044395.1. Taxonomy (NCBI): domain Bacteria; kingdom Pseudomonadati; phylum Nitrospirota; class Nitrospiria; order Nitrospirales; family Nitrospiraceae; genus Candidatus Magnetominusculus; species Candidatus Magnetominusculus dajiuhuensis. Next base: position 21,494 of record NZ_JBJUSG010000031.1, read on the forward strand.
AGACAGGCAGAAATGTTACGCTTGTCGAAAAGAGGGCGGTAATAGGCGGGCAGCCGGTGCTATACGAAGAGGTGTTTCCAAATCTCCAATGTGCGCCGTGTATGCTTGAGCCGATGTTAGATGAGATACTCCACGGTGATTATGCCAAAAACATAGAAATACTTACCTTGTCTGAGGTTGTGGAACTATACGGCTTTTATGGCAACTTCATTGCAAAGATAAGAAAGACGCCGCGTTACGCCGACATGAATCAGTGCATAGGATGTGGCGAGTGCATAGAGGTGTGTCCTGTTGACGTTAAGAACGAATTCAACAACGGGCTGGACAGCAGAAAGGCGATATCTCTGTCGTTTGCAGGGGCACTGCCGAATGTTCCATTTATAGATATGGCGGCGTGTCTGAGGGCAAGGGGTGAGGACTGCCGGCTTTGTGATGAGGCCTGTCCACTTGGCGGGGGTATAATACTGTATGACGATACAGAGGAAATAGTAGAGAGGCGCATGGGGGCAGTTATCGTGGCGGTAGGGGCGTCGCTTTACGATGCCGGATTAATTTCTAACCTTGGACTTGGCAGGCTGCCCGATGTCTACACGTCATTTGAGTTTGAAAGGCTGCTGTCTTCAACCGGCCCAACCAGCGGGCAGCTTTTGACGCGCTCAGGGCGCACGCCCAGGTCAATTGCGATAATCCACTGTGTGGGTAGCCTCGATAGTAAACACAAGGAGTACTGCTCAGGCATCTGCTGCCAGTACGCGTTTAAGTTTAATCTCATGGTCGGACATAAATTACCAGACACGCAAATACATCATCTCCACAAGGAACTCGTATACCCTGGGAAAGAGGAATATTTTCTCTATAAACGAGCGAAGGAAAATCCCAACGCGGTCTTCATACAGTACAAGGACATTGATACATTATGTGTCACTGAGAAAGAGAATGGTATCATGATAGTAAACTCATCAATTAAGGCAGACATGGTAGTGCTGTGCCCGGCCGTTGTGCCATCGAAAGACATCGGCAAACTAAATGAGACACTTGGCACAACCGTAGACATGTTTGGATTTTTTGAGGAGCTGCACGCAACGCTCGACCCTGTAATGGCCAAGGTGCGGGGGATATACATAGCGGGGGCCTGTCAGTCGCCAATGTCAATTCAACAGGCGATAACACAGGGGATGGCCACAGCCGGTTACGCCCTTTCTGGCATTGTCGGGGGAAAGCGGCTTGAGATAGAGCCAATAACGGCCTCAGTGGATGCCGACAGGTGTTCAGGATGCAGGGTCTGTGCATTGGTGTGTCCATACAAGGCGATAGGGGTTGGCCAGGAGACGGGGAAGTCCTCGGTTAACGAGGTGCTGTGTGAGGGGTGCGGAACCTGTGTTGCCGCCTGCCCTGCCGGTGCTATAAACGGCAATCATTTCACAAACGACGCGATATTGGCAGAGATAGAAGGGGTGTTGGCATGTTTGAACCAAGGATAGTCGGTTTCTTGTGTAACTGGTGTTCATACGCTGGGGCGGACAAGGCCACAAGAGCTTATCCGCCAAATGTAAATGTGGTAAGGGTGATGTGCAGCGGCAGGGTTGACCCGCAGTTTATACTTAAGGCGTACAAGGCAGGGGCAGACGGTGTTTTGGTATTGGCCTGCCACCCCGGAGACTGCCACTACAAGGAGGGCAACTACAAGGCCCTGGCTCGCCATCGCATATTGTTACGTGTGCTTGCCGAACACGGCATAGAGAGTGCCCGGTGCAGGTTTGACTATGTCTCTGCATCAGAGGGAGATAGATTTATCGAAATCATAACTGAAATGACAGACGCCGTCAGGGCGTTGGGAAAAAGGAGTTAATATGGCTACTATGGTGCTTGACCTAAAGGGATTGAAGTGCCCTCAACCTACGCTTCAAATGACAATAAAGGTGCGTACGGAGTTGAAGGCCGGTGACGTTTTGGAAGTAGTTGCCGATTGCCCGACCTTTGCAAATGACTTAAAAAGATGGGGCGAGAGGGTGGGGAAAACCGTCCTGTGGGTAAAAGATGAGGATAACGGCGCTAAACGCTGTCAGGTGAAGATTTAACATACTAAAAGCATACTGCCGTATAGACATAAAAGGATTAACGACGAAGGGGGGGTAACCCCCCCTTCACCCCGTAGTTTTGCCGAAGTTTATCTATTGATTTCCGGCTGCCGCTCGTTGGCGGCTTCAGAATTCCATGACGTCGTCTTTCATATCCACTATATCCTGTATGTCTATATTCAGGTGGACGATGACCTTGTTATTGAAGGAGGCCCACTGCTCAATGTTCTGATATGCGTCGTTATTGACATTGTCATAAAATAGACAGAGAAACTCCGAAAGTAATAATATGGCGGCCAGGTCCTTTGTTGTCTTGTCCTTGTGAATGTTTATATCAACATAATGGTGGTATAAAATGACGTCTGATATGGATTTGGACACCCCCCACATTCTGGCAAATAAATAACCCACCACGCAGTGGTCAGTGTTAAACATATCGCCTTCTATTCCAATTATGGACTTTTGCTCACCGGAGAGCGATTTGGCGGGTACAAGGCCCATAGCGGCCCCAGCGATGTCCATGTAATTATCGAATTTCTCCGCCAGTACAGGAATCGCACAGTCGTGGAATAAACCAGTCATATACGCCACATCGCTGGATACCAGCCCTGTTTTTTCGGCAAGATAGGCGCAGGATTTGGCTACCACCTCAGAATGGCTGTAAAAGCCGTCCAGCTTGTTAACCAGAGTACCAGCGCGTCTTTTCAGCGATATGTCCACTATGATATTGTAAAGGGTATCTGGCACTAAAGATGACAAGACCTTTTGTGTGGCCCCGTCTATTGTGTCGAACCTTTCAGCCCCAAACATTGGTGAGTGTGCGACCTTTAGTATCATGGCACAGAGGGCGGTATCGCCACCTACCAGTTGGGCAATTCTACCGTAATCAGGGTCCAGGCCTAATTCACGCTTCAGCTCCATAACAACCTTTGGCTGAGGCGGAATACTTACAGTTTTAATGATTCTTTTGGCCTGATTGACTAAATCTATATTGTCATGTTTTGCCATTGCTTCACCTGATAAAAAAAGGATGGTCGTCCCATTCTGATTTTATTTTCATATCGAACTGAAAGAATGCAAAATGCTCAGGGTATTTTTCTACATAAGACGTCAGCACGGCAAGGTATTTCATCAGCAGCCCCTCCGGCGTGTCGCCCTCAGACACCTCTATGGGCGGTTCTATGACTGCTCTGGCGGCAGCCCGTGAGCCAGCGCGCTCAGAATCAATTAAAAACATGGGTATAAGCGGGACGCCTTCCTTTAGGGCGATTTTGTACGGTACGAGGTTGAAGTTGGCCGTACGGCCAAGAAACGGCGCGGTATGCCACTTTCTGCCCCCTCTGCCCGTTGGTGGATATAGGACAAGTTCGTTTCGGCGGAGAGCAGATAGCATATCTCTGATTGCCATATTTCTGAGGCCGAAGTTGTCAAAGGTTTCGGCTCCGGCGTTAATGAATTGAACTGGCATGGCACCCTCTACGGCGTCGTATCTGGCCTTATTGGCAAGCATTGTAAGGCCAACCCGTGCAACCCTTGGTGACTCCGCCTGAATCGCCAACTGATTGACCCTGTATCCCCTGTGTCCAAGGGCCGGCATTGCCATCATATACGGGCCGAAGTGGGGATTTAACAATATCGCCCCGCGGCCAACCACTAACGCGCTGTCAAGGTGAGAAAGGCCATCGGCCGGGATATATTCGTCAATGGTCTTGTCGTTCATCCTTCTAAGGTAGCATTGCTTTATCCACGCATTCAACTGGTTTTGAAACGATTTCCGCATAAGTTGCCCCGCGTCTCTGTCCTTAATCAGGGACGAGAGCCTGAGTTCCTCTGACATGAGTTGCCTTCTGTTGCCCGCAATGGCCATTTGAACGCGCGCCATGGCTGCCGTCATCACATTTATCGCCCACGGCGGCAGCAGGGAAAACCCCACACGCAAATACCGCCAGTATAGCCATTTCAGAAACGCCCCGACTTGAAGTTTCCCAATGGGAGGTTTAACTTTGTCCATCAACACCCCGCAGAGAGCTTATTAACGCCTGCGCTGCGTTGCTGTTTATATATTCGCAGGACGGCCAGATAAAATCCAAGCAAAAACCACACAAAGCGCGCCGTATGTGAAGTCAAATCAAATTGAATCAGCCCATTCACCGCAAACACGGCTACCACTATGACGTTCATGGCAAACATCAGATTTGCCATATAACCGCCGTCAAACTCCTTCCATGTCTGATGGAAAGTTCGGGCAAAAAAATTGATAAAAAAGGCCAGCGCTAAAATGCCAAAGACGCCCATCTCGAAAAAGAACGAAAATATCAGGCTGTGTACCTCGGAAATCGTCTCCGGTACGACATAGACAAATCCCCCCACGCCAATGCCGGTTATAAACGTATAGGGATTTTGTACCATGTATCTCAGTCCGGTCTTCCACATAGTCATTCTTGAGCCGATGCCCGTTACGCCCTCATTCTTGGACGACAACTCCTCTGTGTTTGACTTCAGGGTGGTGCTGGTTGTAAACATTGTGTGTCCCTTGTAGCCAAAACCAATTATAAGCCTGTCAATAAAGCCGGGTGTGGCCGTAACTATAATAACCAGATACACAAGCAGTGTAATTGCCGTATATTTGACGAATCTTTCTTTATATATAGGATGAAATTTAAAAAACATGACAATGGCCGCCCCAAGCGCCACAAAGGCCCCCCTTACGGCCATCATCACAATGGCAAGTGAGCCAATGGCGGCAACAAGCCCGTAAAGGAATTTCAAACGACGGTCTTTGGTAAGTAACAGCAGCGTTAAGGATATAATTATCATTTCCACCTCCAGGGGTGTTGAGGGTGCCCCGATAGTCAGCCCTGTTGGTCTGTTCATTATCTGTCTTAATCCATACACGGAGAGCATCGTGTGGGGCGCGATTAAAAAATCATAAAACGACATGTACCATTTCGATACAAACACGGCCACGCTGCATATGACGCCCGACACTAAGAGCATTACAATAAACTTATGCAGCATTTCTCTGGAAGTAACGATTCCGGTTACGAGATAATATATCAGCGCCCCAAAGAGCATTTGAAGGTAAAACAGAGAACCCTCCTCCAGAGAAGGCGTCCATAGCAGGGATATTCCATTATACACGAGTATTGCCAGCACAACAACGTCAACCGGCGTGGGCTGCCTTTTCAGGCCCTTGTCAATGGCCTTCTTATACAACCACGCCCCAAAGGTTATCGCCATAAACAATATACAAATGGGAAATATGGCGGCGTCCCCCGTTTCAGCAACAAAATATTCAATACAGGTAAACTCAATGTAAAACGTGAACACCGTCAGCAAAAGCCCAAACTCATAACCGGCAAAGAAAACGGCGGCAAGCAGGACAAGGGCAACGGCTATGGCAAGCCAGACCGGATTTATTATGTACATCACGGAGGCGGCAACGCAGCATATGCAAAGAAGGACAAGCGTCGGCACCTGGCGAAACGTCAGCGGTGTGTCAGATTTTGAAGCCGACAGGGTGCTCATCGTGTGTCTTGCCGGTTATCTGGCGTCTGCCAGAGGGCGTCTTGCCATAGGACGTAGAGGGTTTGGGTATTTTTCCCTTGAAGTTTATATCCCTTGATACCATTTTTGAGCGCTAATGGGGTAATCACCGGGGTGTCCAGACATTTAAACTTCTCTGCCAGCATCATATATGTGTAGTAGGAGAGTTTCTTAAAGGACGCCCCGCCGTTTTTCGGATTATTGATAAATCCGGTATAATCGAAGTAGCTGAAGTCTCCGGCGAACTTGTTATGGTCGTAGATATTTGTCCAGATTACCTTTTTCACGCCTGCCGAAATGGCGGTGATGTATCTGCTGATGACGTCAGCGGCTTGCCTTCGCTCGGAGAAGGCGGTTTCGTAGGGATTATGAGAGCCGCTTGGTAAGCTCGTCTCACCTATCCAGATGGGTACGTCCCCGTAGCCGTAGGCCTTGAGCAGTTTTGCGGAGGTGTCGAATTCGTTTTTTAGTTTTTCGGGTTCGGTGTCAGGTCCTTTATAGACGTTTAATGTGCCGAAGGGGTGCCACATGTCAAATATGTCAAACGCCCTTTGCGCATTCATAGACGCCAGATTGTCGAGCACCTCTTTGTAGTATGGCCGCTCGGGGTTTACATACCCGGCCGTGATAATCTTACAATCAGGGCAGGTGGCCTTAATCGTCTTATATGTGGTAAAAAGGGCAAGGGCGTAGTCCCTGGGGTCAAACTTATAGTCGGCCTCTGTCTCGACGAAGAAGTACCTTACCTTTGGGAGTTTGTTCAGCGCGGCCCTGAGGAAATCGGTGTAGTCTTTTACGTCTTTCTCTGTAAATGTAAGCCTGCCGAGGCCGCCTGACTGTGGGTTGGGGGCTGTTGAGACGCCGGGGTGGATAGTGGTGATGACAGTAAGCCCCTTTGAGGCGGCATCGCCATAGAGGGCGCCCAATTGCCCAAGATAAGCGCCACCTGATGAGAAGTCCCTGCCGCCGAACTTATAGACCATGTAGTTCAGTCCGGTAGCGCCCAGGAATCTTATCCACTTAAGGCCGAGTTGTTGGGCGTATCTGCCGACGTATTTCTCTGAATTTCTGTCTGACAGGGCTTCTATCTCCGGCGAGATGAGGACAAATGGCGATTCGTTTGGGTTGGGTACACAGCGAGCGTCTGAGACTGGCTCGACATAAACGGGGGCGTCTGTTAATTCAACCGTAACCAAACCATTTTTTGCGTCGGCTATGTAGGTTTTGAATGCTGTGGCGTAATCTGTTACAATGTGGCCACTTTGGGCAGTGGGGATGCCCTCGGTTATTTTTACCTTGTCTATACCCGTGCCTACTGAGAGCGCGACGGTATTGCTATTAGGTGCGCTTTTAGCAGCCGGGGGTTTAGCGCCTTGTTGCAGCCTTTCAAAATCCGCAAAGACACGGTCAACAATTTTGGCCGCCTTCGCCGGGTCTTCGTTGATGTATGCCCTGATGAGGGTGGAGGTCTCGGCGGGGAAGATTCTTTGGGCGTCAGGGTTTGTTGCCTTTAACGCGGCGGCCCACCCCAGAAGTACAGAGGCACGGTGTTGCACGTTTTGTTCGTTAGTAGGCGAGGCCTTTACTTCACTGCGAACCACCCTTATAGTCTGCGCGTCAAACTGTGGGAGTGGCGGTTGCGCGGCAGGAGGGTCGGGTGGTTGGTTTGCCGGTTGCAAGGCGGCATTGGAAGGGGGAGAAAACTGCCTGTCTTGTGTCGGCTCTCCTGTCGGGGCGGTTAATTCAACCTTGCCGAATGTCTGCTCAAGTGCCGCATAGGCCTTGTCTATCATCTTAAATGCCTGAGGGGGATTTGCCCTTGCGGTCTCTTCTATTTTCATAGCCTGTTCTTTGGTGACGGACTTGCTTACGTCTATGCCTTTTTCAAACAGGAGCCGCTGCCACTGAAAAAAAATGACCAGCCTCTCGTTTAAATTAGAGGCGTTTGTGGCGGTGTTTTTCACGTCAGCCCTGACTTTTTTGACGACCGTGATGAGGTCTTCCATGGCATAGGCGAAATTCAAAAATATAAATATTGAGATAAATGCTGATAACACCAGATACAGTAACGGCTTCACCCCTTGCATTTTAACCTCATAACGATACCACACCCGGTTGAATTCATTTACCTGATTATACAAAAAATCGTAGTCGGATGTCTATTTTGGGAAGCCTGGCTACAAGACAAATTTGTTCTAACGAAAAAAACAAGTTTTCATGGGAAGTTGCAATGATTTCCA
>NZ_JBJUSG010000032.1:0-29078 GCF_046044395.1 Candidatus Magnetominusculus dajiuhuensis
ATTATGACATCTGCTACCCCCACTGTAAAGATGGGGTTTTCTTGACGCTTACGAAGATTTTGGGGATAAGGACAGACTTTAGAAAAGCCGGGGAGAGTTCAGGTGCTGTTGTTAATGCTATGATAGAATGCTCTTGTGACGTCATAGTGGATTCTGTAGAGAAGATGGTTAAGGTGCTGGATGGTTGGCTTGGCTGCGTTGGTGAGGGGAGATGGGGTTGATATGACCGCGAAAAGCCATTTTTTAACTAATGGCTTAGTTAGGTATAAAAAATACCTAACTGGGCTGATAGTCAATCATTTTTCGCTTCTCAATCCAAAATTGCATGTATGTCACCGATGCCCTAAATAAAAGCTGGTGACGGTCTGGTGACGGTATTTTTGAGGGGTTCGGCTACGTAAGTTATTAATCTATCAGAATATTAATGGCGGAGGGGGTGGGATTCGAACCCACGGTAGAGTTACCCCTACAACGATTTTCAAGACCGTCGCCTTCAACCGCTCAGCCACCCCTCCGCAGAGAGCCGCCACTGCCTAAGCTCAACTATAACATATTTATACTTTATATCGGAATAGCGTGGCCAAAAAAATCAAAAGAGCGGAGCTGGTTCTGTCGCACCTTCAGGGCGTTTGTTTTCTTTTTTATCAGGGTCATCGGCAGGGGGGCTGGGGTTGCCGTATTTTTGGGATTTGGAGCCAGGTATCAAGCCGGTCTTGTCTTTTGAGAGCGCCTGTTTCAGGCCAATAAGTTTTTCTTTGAACTCCTCTGTCATCCTTGCCGCGTCGGCAATGTTTTTCACCACATGGGGAGTAATTATTATCAGAAGCTCCGTCCTGGTGTGAGACTTGTCCTGAACCCCGAAAAGGCCGCCTATGATTGGAATCTTGCTCAGAAACGGGATACCATTGTTAGAGTCACTGACTTTATCCTGTATCAACCCTCCGATTGCAATGCTTGCCCCATCGTGCACAACGAGGTTGGTGGATACGCTTCTGACGTCAATCGTAGGGGAATTGACGCCTTGCGTTGTCAAATTCGGGTCTACGGTTGAGACCTCCTGAGATACGTCAAGCTTTACGAGGCCGCTGTCGTTTATTTGCGGCTTTACTGTCAAAATTACTCCGGTATCCTGATATTGATACTGGTTCTGGATGGTTGTAGTGCCTGATACATTGGCGGTAGATGTAACTATCGGGACTTTTTGACCCACCTGAATTTTTGCCTCGTTATTATCGGATACAAGGATGGTGGGGTTTGAAAGGACACTGACGTTGGTTTCGGTCGAAAGGGCCTGAACCAGGGCTGACAGGAATCCCGCGCCATTGAAAACCGCGTATGACAATCCCGATGTGGTCGAAAACAACTGACTGGAAAGGCCGATAACCGCGCTGCCAGTATTAGCGCTGCCGCCAGATTCCAACATAGCCGCGCCGGTGTATGTGTGATTTTTTACAGTTATGTTGTTGGTCAAAAACCACTCAACGCCATATTTCATTTCGTTGTTCAGGGTAATCTCAATTATAAGGGACTCTATCAGCACCTGTCTGGGAACAGAGTCAAGCTTCTTTATAAGCTCTTCTATGTATAGATAGTCTTTAGGCAAGGCCAGGATAATAATAGAGTTGAGTTTGTCGTCGTAATAGAGCTTCGTCTCTGAGGAAACAAGAATAGAATTCGTTGCGCTTATGGCGTTGGCGGTACCCGTGCCCGTGGATGATGACGATTTTTTCGAGTCCTTCGTGCTGTCTGTCTTTGTCGTTGATGAAGTGGATGAATTTGATGTCAATGATGATAATGATGACAACGCTGACGTCCCTGTTGTCCCTGTCGTCCCCGTAGATTTTGTGGCGGAGGAAGCTGGATTCGATGACTTATCCTGTGAGGTCTTGGAAGTCCCTGATTCCGAGAATACCTGCGAGAGTATTGACATAATATGGTCAGCCTGGCTGTTTTGCAGTGGATACACGTAGATTCTTGGTTTAGCGCCTTCAAATACGTTATCTATGATGTCCACCCACTTTTTAAAATGTTTGAGGTACTGTTCGTCAGGGGCTACTACTAAGATGGCGTTTAATTTTTCGATTGGCAGATATTTCATCTTCAGGCTGTCTTTAGTCGTAGCGGTGAAAAGCGGGAAGGTGTTCTTAAGGTCATCAATGACGTCTTTGATACTGAGATTTTTAAATACGAATAATTCCACCTTCATATCCTTAAACGCGTCGTCGTCGAAGATGTTGACAATTTGCAGGAGCCTCTGAATGTTTTCATCTGTGTCCGATATTATGATGCAGTTCTTGCCCGGTACCTCTTTAATGACAGCACCCGTTGATAGAAAAGGCGTAAGGATTTCCACCATATCCTTGGATCCCATAAAATTCAGAGGCACTATCTGAATCACCGAAAAACCTCTGACCTGCGAAGTCTTCGTGTCCTTTCCATACTTGACCCCCGTCGGTTCTTTGCTGATATCGGCAAGGGGGATTATCCTGTAGAGGCCATGCTCCTCTATAATGCTGACACCATTCAGCCTGAAAATAGTTGACATAATGGGCAGTACATCGCTGTTAGAGACCGGCTTTACGGTCTTAAAGGTAATCCTGCCCTTAACGCGCGCGTCAATCAGATAGTTCACCTTCAGGATTTCTCCAAAAATCGTGTGTGCTATCTCAAATATATCGGCGTCGTCGAAGGCAAGGCTGACGTTGTTAGGGCCGGATTGCTGAACCATAGGCGCTGATGCCGCAGAAGAGGACGAGTGGGCCGACGCTGGTGTAGTTGGAGGAGGAAGTGGCGGAGCCGGTGTGGCCAGGGCCTTAGGAGACGGAGATTGAGTCGGCATGATTGCGGTTTGAGGGGAAAGCGGCGGTGTCGGCGCGGTTTGAGTCGCCGTTTGATTATCCTGCGACAGCGGCGAAATATTCTGGCTTGGCCCTACGGGTGCCCCGCCCTTAGCCGGCGGTGCCAACAGTGTCGTGATGTTATCGCCCCCCAATGGCATCAGAGCACCCTGCGGCGCGACCTGAGTTGCCGACGGCATGTTAGATGGCGACTGTTTTTGTCCCTGGGGCTGCGGGTCCTGCCCCCGTGCCGGAGAAAGAAACAACAGTACCACGGCTGCCGTTATTAATGCCGTTGCCAAACATATATCGCATTGCCGGTTTTTTTTCATAGTTGCCGAATGCTATAAGATACACTTAACTTAATGTAATTATCAAGGGGGGGCGGTAAAAACATGTCAAGCCAAACAAAAAATGGCCTGATAATTACCAAAGCAGAAACGGAGTATCCGGTCAAAGGCCACCGTCGGTGTGCAATTGCAAGTGCGTGGCTATTGTTTTATTTTCCGAATTTTTGTTATGTTTTAACTGTGATGCCGATTCTGAATCAGCATGAGTTGCCGTGGCGGTTTGCGGCTGTTGTCGGCGGCTAAAACAACGGCGGGGGTTCAGCCGCGGGAAGTATCTGTAAAATAAGGACTATCAGGAGGGATTCAGGTATGGGTTTTGTTGAGGGTTTGAAGTGCCGTGAATGTGGTCGGGAGTATCAGATAGACCCGATTTATGTGTGCGAGTTCTGCTTTGGCCCGCTTGAGGCCGTTTATGATTATAAAAAAATAAAAAAATCTCTTAACCGAAAGAAAATCCTTCAGCGTGATAAAAATCTCTGGCGCTACAAAGAACTCCTCCCAATAGACGGCGAACCGCAGGTTGGGCTTAACTCAGGGTTTACCCCATTGGTCGAGACGAAAAACCTTGCGCGGGAATTGGGCGTAAAGACGCTCTACGTAAAGGATGACACGGTTGTGCATCCCACGCTTTCATTCAAAGACAGGGTGGTGGCCGTTGCCCTTACCAAGGCAAAGGAGTTCGGATTCGACACGGTTGCCTGCGCCTCAACGGGCAATCTTGCCCACTCAGTCTCCGCCCATGGCGCGAAGGCTGGCCTTAAGAGATTTATTTTCATCCCTGCAACCCTTGAGGCAAGTAAGATAACCGCCGCCCTCATATACGAACCAAACCTCATAGCCGTTGACGGCAACTACGACGACGTCAACCGCCTGTGCAGCGAGATAGCCAATAAATACAAGTGGGCATTTGTAAACATAAACATTCGCCCGTTTTATGCCGAAGGCTCAAAGACACTCGGCTTTGAGATCTGTGAGCAGTTGGGCTGGAACGCCCCTGACAATGTGGTAGTGCCGTGTGCAAGTGGGTCTCTCCTGACGAAGGTATGGAAGAGTTTTAAGGAGTTTTACGAGATTGGTGTTATAAAAAAGTTAGAAACAAAGGTCTTTGCCGCTCAGGCGCAGGGGTGTAATCCCATCGCGGCTGCGTTAAAAAACCACACCGACGTCATAAGGCCGATGAAGCCCAACACAATAGCGAAGTCCCTCGCAATAGGCAATCCAGCCGACGGGTATTATGCCGTCAAAGTAGTTCAGGAGACAGGGGGCTGCGGCGGGGAAGCCACAGACCATGAGATTATTGATGGTATAAAACTCCTTGCGAAGACTGAGGGGATATTCGCCGAGACTGCCGGAGGCGTTACCGTTGCGGTTACAAAAAAACTCATAGAAAATGGCTGTATAGGGAAGAACGACACCACCGTCATTTGTGTAACAGGCAACGGCCTGAAGACGCAGGAGGCCCTTTCCGGTCACATGCTGAAGGCGCACTATATACCGCCGAACATGGAATCTTTTGAAGAGGTTTTATCAAAATTAAAATAATATCAACAGAGGAGGATGTATGGCTGTAAAAGTGAGAATACCGACCCCATTACAGAAACTTACAGAAGGCAGGGAGGAGGTGGAGGCGGCCCCCGGGACAGTTATAGATATGGTAAAAGACCTTGACGGCCGTTACGCCGGCATTGCCGAGAGAATATCCGATGGCGGGAAGATCAGGCGTTTTGTAAATATCTACGTCAATGAAGAGGATGTCAGGTTTTTACAAGGGGAGTTGACACCGGTGAAGGATGGAGATATTGTGTCAATAGTGCCGGCAATCGCCGGTGGGAGCCAGTAACGCCCCAATGCCCGTAATGGAGGTTGTATATGAAAAAACGTATAAGGCTGACCTTTCCACAGGATTTGATAAAAGAGCCTGTGATTTACACGGTTGCCAGAAAGTATGATATTGTACCGAACATCCGCCGCGCGAGGGTGACAGAAAGCGTGGGCGAGATGATTTTAGAACTCGATGGGCAAGAGGATAATCTGAACCTGAGCATAGAGGCCCTTAGGGAGACAGGCGTTGAGGTGGAACTGGTCGAAGGCGACATAATTCAATAAATTCAGGCGGTACAACACTGCTGGAGGATAAATGGCAAGGGATGAGCACCGATGTAGTGCGTGGCGTGGACTAATAGCCCATTACAGGGATTTCTTACATGTGGTTACCGGGGCGACCCCGGTGATAACGCTCAACGAGGGCAATACGCCGTTAATAGCGGCAAGAAATCTAAGTAAGAAAATCGGGTTTAACGGCCAGATTTATTTTAAATTCGACGGACTGAATCCGACGGGTTCATTTAAAGACAGAGGGATGACTATGGCCATATCAAAGGCCGTGGAGGCGGGGGCGCGGGCTGTTATTTGCGCCTCTACGGGCAACACCTCGGCCTCGGCGGCCGCATATGCCGCCCGGGCGGGAATCAACTGCGTGGTTATCATCCCCGAAGGTAAAATTGCACTTGGTAAACTCGCCCAGGCCATTATACACGGCGCCTCGGTAATTCAGATAGAGGGTAATTTCGACGAGGCCCTCTCTATTGTGAAAAATATTGTCGGGCGCTATCCCATCACCCTTGTAAACTCAATAAATCCATTCAGAATAGAAGGCCAAAAGACGGCCGCCTTTGAGGTCTGCGACCAGTTGGGCACCTCCCCGCACTATCACGCCCTGCCGGTTGGAAACGCTGGCAATATCACGGCATACTGGAAAGGTTACAGGCAGTACAAGGAGGCGGGAAGGATTGACGCCCTGCCAAAGATGATCGGGTTTCAGGCGGCAGGGGCTGCCCCCATAGTGCTTGGCAGGCCGGTAGAAAAACCAGAGACGATAGCCTCAGCCATAAGGATAGGCAATCCGGCGAGCTGGGGACTTGCCGTAGAGGCGCGCGACGCTTCCGGCGGCCTGATTGACGCGGTAACCGACGAAGAGATACTCTCTGCCTACTCCCTGATGGCCATGACAGAGGGCATCTTTTGTGAACCGGCCTCGGCGGCCTCAGTAGCCGGTGTGATTAAACTAAACGCCGCCGGATATTTCCCAAAGGACAGCACCGTAGTATGCACACTGACCGGCGCTGGCCTCAAAGACCCGGACTCCGTGTTTAAAGTGACAAAAGAACCCCTTAAAGTGTGGTCAGACCTGAAAGCCGTCGAGCAGTATATAAAGAATCTGCTTTAGGGCGGATGTACTGACAAGAGACATCTCAGAAGTTATTGAGGTGATCAGTGTAGTATTTACGAATAGGTTGTGTTAGCTTATCTGCAAGAACGCTTATATTTGTCGAGGGGAACTCATTCTTTTGGGCTAATATTTCGTCTACGAGCGCGGTAATGAATTTTGTTGACATTCTTTCGATAACATTCCTAAAATGACTTGATATGAAAAAATTATTATGGGAATAGTCATCATCTATCTTACTCTCACAGTGAGTCGTCTCGCGCAAAATAGATATTCCAAGATTATGAATATCATTCAAGAATTCATCGTTCAGTAATAGCTCACCATCCTTTTTAATATTTGGATAAATTTTACCCAAAATATATACAAGCGGCAATTCTGCGTGAAGTAAAAATGCGTCTCCGTTTTTCCATTGTTCCCAATGAATAATTGCCTGCTTCTCGATAAATGTCAGTAGGTTAAAACTTATTAAAAGTTGTTTCGGAAGTTCCTTATTTTCTTCGACAAACATTTTATCAAAATATTTTTCAAATATTATACTGCTACTATGCATTGCCTCGTGAGGCATATCTTTATATAAAGAGATATATGCCTGAAAGATACGCTCGTTATTTGCAATCTTAGTTTCATCAATGTTTTTACCTGTATATTCTTTTCGATGTGTTTCGTAATAGAAGCCTTTTTCAAGAAAATATTGTTTAACTAACAGCTGGACAGGGTGGTTTGCCTTTAGATCGCTTTCAAATATCTGATTTTGGCTGTTTGTGCCTTCTGTAATCTTATCGATCAACTCTTTACTGTCCGTCTCGTAAAGCCTCAACAATAGATACACATCCTGAAGCTGTTTATCGGGAAAGAGTTTTCTCTCATTATATAAATTGTATAACGATTTTGTCGTTTGCGCGCCATTGATTATTTTCGGATTGGCAACTTCTATTATTTTATTGCCAAGTGCGTCGTCATTAAATGAAAATCTATCACATATTATTGTAACACCGTTATTTAAAAACCAAAAATATTTAGAATCTTTAACAGAAGAAGCTGTTTCCCTAATTTTCCTGTTTATTCTATTAGTGCCGAGATAATATCTTATATTCCTGCTTAGAATCTTATCATGGCCCGATGATAAATATATATTTATTAATTCCTCTGCCGATATAGTGGCAACCATTCCTCTGATGTCTCCAAGTTTTTTGTCGGTCGAGAGATATAGAATGTCTTTATAAGTGGTAATTTTGATTTTACTCTCTTTTTGCTTTGATTTATCTCTAACCTTTAATATGTCACTGCCATCATAGAAAAAAACATAATAGTTGTCTTTTTCTTCCAGCATTTTAACACGATCTTTTTCTGACTCAGCCGGTTTGTGCGTATTTACCACAAAATAAATACGCACCTCATGCATTTTTAGTGTACTCTTGATTATATCTCTTATTTCTGCGATCCTTGTTTTCATTGTCTCAGACTCTCTTTTTGATTCCTTTCCCCGAAAAATTTCCTCAACCTTTGCAATAGTCAAATCAATTTCATTTTTTCCTATTCCGTATTTTTGATTTCTTCGATATTTTGACTGGAATATATTGATAATTAAACTATCTTTCGTCTCATCAATATATATGGCATCAATGCCGCCGTCATCTCTGCCGTCGGTGTAAGATAAAACAGCTTCGTTCATAGATATGTCAAGCAGGGATGTCATCGCGAAGATCAAAAACGCATAGGAATCGTCTTTCTGCCTATTTTTGGGCAAGTTGCCTCTAATGTTATCTAAATGTGCCCCAATAAGGGTCTGATATATTGACTCTCTTGACATCCACCACCTCTTATGCCATTATATCCTGTTATCACCTAATAACGCAACGCCCCCGAAAGGGCGGAGGCGGGGACAGAAAAGTGGCACAGGCAGTTTTTATGAGGAGGTTAAGCGCACCTTAGGCGATGTCAACAGGGAAATTCTACAGATACACGTCCATCTTGGCGCTCATTGGCGTGTTTGGGTTTTTGAGTTTTCACGTGATGGAGCCGTTTCTTCCGGCTATCGCGTGGGCCGTCGTGCTTGGCATAGTGTTTTACCCACTGTTTGCGTTTATCAGCAAATACGCCAGATGGAGGCACGCGGCATCGGCGTTGACTACCATTATTATCTTATTTATAATCATAATGCCGTCTTTTTATATCTCTACTCAACTGGCAAAGGAAGTAAAACACCTGATTCAGTATACCCAGGACAAGCAGTTTACAGAGCTGATGGACTTCTCACATTACCGGCCCGTGAACTGGCTCCTTGAGCATCTGCGCCGTGAGGGTGTACCAGTTGATTACGGGGCGTTGCTGACAGAGAATTTCTCTGAAATCAGTAAAAACGTCATGCCAAAACTGACGTACGGCATGAAAAATATCCTTGATATAGCGACGACTTTTGCGCTGATGATGTTTACGCTTTTTTTTATTTTTGCGGACGGCCCGGCGTTCATAGATAAAATCAGGAATATGCTCCCATTTTCTGAAGGGCAAAAAGACCGTATGGCAAAGGACATAAAGGACATGGTGGTTACGGCAATTTATGGCGGGCTGGCGGCAGGATTAGCGCAGGGGATTCTCTCAGGCATTACATTTTATCTGTTAGACCTCTGGTCTCCGGTGCTCCTTGGGGCGTTGACAGGGTTGATGTCCTTCGTCCCGCTGATGGGTGCCGTATCGGTATGGGCAGCGGTAGATGCGGTGTTGTTCTTAACAGGTTCGTATAATGAGGCCATTATATTGCTTTTTGTAGGGGTGGTGGTTACAACTGCGATAGACAATGTCCTGAGGCCGGTTATCATCAGAGGACGCACTAATGTTCCTATTCTGATAGTGTTTTTTACGATTATCGGCGGGATTAACTTCTTTGGTTTCATAGGAATTGTCATGGGGCCGCTCGTATTTGTGCTGTTTGTCTCGCTTATTGATATATTTATGACGTTTGAAGAGGCCGCTGGTATTCTACGGGAACTTCCAGATGAGGTTGCCAAATATGGTAAATAAATCAATCGCAAACAACAAGTTCTACGTAATAACCCTGTTGATGCTGTTGCTGATTTTTGGGTTTCTCATGTTTAACGTCATCAGTCCTTTCCTCAGCCCGATTGCGTGGGCGGTGGTGCTTGGGATTGTGTTTTATCCGGTTTACCAGTTTATATGCAGATACATGGCGTGGAAAAATATCGCCTCTTTAACAACCGTTTTGATTATCGTGTTTATCATTATCGGGCCTTTTTCTTACATACTAATATTAATGGGAAAGGAACTGCTCAGCCTTATTCAGTACGTGGAGACGGGTGCGTTAGGCCACCAATACACCGATTCATTGCTGTCTATGGCACCGCTAAAGTGGCTTGATGAGCGGGTACACATATATAAGTATATAGGGACGGAGGAAGTCAAAAGAAAGATTTTAGACAATATATCAAACTTTGCCCAAAGCGTTTTGCCGCGGCTGACCATAGGCGTAAGGAATCTGCTCGGAGTCGTCGTTGATTTCGCGTTGATGGTGATTACGCTTTATTTTTTCTTCCTTGACGGGCCGGCCTTTATGAAAAAGGTGAGGGACTACCTGCCCTTTTCCGATGCTCACAAGGACAGGCTTATAAGCCAGACGAAGGATATGGTGGTCTCGGCGATTTACGGCGGGATGGCCGTGGCGTTGTCACAGGGGGTAGCGGCCGGACTGGTGTTTTATTTCCTTGGCGTGGGGGCGCCTCTGCTGCTTGGGGCGGCAACTTATCTCATGTCCTTTATCCCTTTTGGTGCGGTGATAATATGGGGAGGGGTTGATATATTTTTATTTTTAAAAGAATCGTATGCCGAGGGGATTATACTGTTGATACTCGGTATCTTTGGCATAAGCATGATAGACAATATCCTCAGGCCCATCATAGTGAGCGGCAGGACGAAGATTTCGTTTTTATTGATATTTTTCACCGTTATCGGGGGGCTTGGGTATTTCGGCCTCATCGGCCTGATTCTTGGCCCGCTTGTGGTGGTTATCTTTTTATCGTTATTTGATATCTTCAGGACAATTGATGATGAGCAGGACAGCGACGACTGCGCGGGGGGATAGCCGCTACCCTGCCCTCATCGCGGCGGCAGTGGTGGCGCTTGCCATCATATGCTCGTGCAGTACCAAAAGCGGCACGTTAGACGGCTATGTCTGCATTCGGTTGAGCGCGAATCCTACGACCCTTGACCCTGCCTTCATTGTGGATGTGCAGGGCGGTGCAATAGCGGCAAAGATTTATAACGGCCTCATCAGGCTTGACGCGGATATGAATGTTGTCCCCGATATCGCTGAAAGTTGGCAGATTAGTCCCGACCTGAGGACATACACGTTTAAGCTGAGGCGCGACATAAAATTTCATAACGGCAAACCGCTTACCGCCACCGACGCCGCCTACTCCCTCACACGTGTTCTCTCTGCCGAAACCAACTCCCCCAACGCGTGGGTGCTGAGGAATGTGGACGGCGCAGAGGATTTCTTAAAGGGTAAAAGTGGTTCGCTCACCGGCGTCACCGTCGCCGACAACTATACTATTGAGATAACCCTCAGACAACCGTTTGAGCCGTTTTTAAAGCTCCTCTCAATGCCGGCGGCATACATAGTCCCCACCCCCGCGCCCGGTGAGACAGGCGGCCTATCGCGTATCGTCGGCACAGGCCCGTTTATTGTTGACAAGTGGGAGCCGGACAGGGAGATAGTCCTCAGAAAAAACGACGAATACTTCGATTCCCCCGCCAGGGTAAAAGGTATTTATTACAAGATAATCCCCGAAGACCTCACGGCTGTGACTGAGTTCATGCTTGGCAATGTTGATGTCTTTGAGGTAACGGCCTCCGCCTTTTCCATGTTTACGAAGGATAAGAAATATCGGGCAATGCTGCGTGAAGGCCCCGGCCTGAACGTCTATTACCTTGGGTTTAACACATCAAGGCCGCCGTTTGATAATCCGCTTCTGCGCAGGGCAATTGCCCACGCCATAGACAGGCGCAAAATTCTGGAGACTTATTTCCAGAACAGGGGAAGCCTTGCCGTATCCCCCGTACCCAACGCCCTGAAAAAATACACTCTGGCTGACAGTTACCCGTTTGACAGGGAAAAGGCGAAGGCGCTGCTTAGGGAATCCCATTACAGCCCGTCAACGAAATTACGTTTCTATGTTACCGCGGCACAGGAATCGGTTGATATAGCCGAGATAATCGTATCCTATTTAAAGGACGCCGGTATAGAGGCAGAGATAAGAACCCTTGAGTGGAGCGCCTATAAGTCGGCGATAAATAACGGTGATACCGACATGTTCTGGCTCGGCTGGATAGCGGACTACCCTGACGCCGAGAATTTCCTGTACCCGCTTTACCACTCGTCCAACTTTGGGGCGGGGGGCAATCGCACACGATATACAAACGCCGAAGTTGATAAATTAATCGAAACAGGAAGAAAGACGGCAAACGATACCGAAAGAGAACAACTATATAAAACTGCCGAGGAGCAAATACTAAGAGACGCCCCCGCGGTGTACTTCTGGCAAAACCGCGGGTTCACCGCCGTAGCGCCCCGCATAAAGAACTTCCGCGTCTATCCGATATATAACATAGACAAGGGGAATCTGATGGAAATACAAGCGCCCTAGTTTTTCTTATTTACTATAATAGCGGTTGTTGCTATAATAAGTGCTGTCTGATATAACAATTTATGTCCGGGGGGTGGCAGTGAGGATAAAAGCAATACTTATCGCAGCGGTCTGGGTTGTTTTACTGTTATCGGCTGCTTATGCCGACAGGTCAATGCCCATACCGGGTGGCAGGGGATATGTCCTGTGCAAGGATTCGTATATTGTGCGTAATCAAAACAATGAAGTGACTCAGTGCGCCCTTGCGGCGCCTCTTACGTATGATGTATATGGAGGGACAGAGGTATGTCCTGAATTCGCCGTAGTCAAGTTTGATTATAGAGGCCATGTTGCAAGCTGCGCATCTGGCGGGAAAAAGAGCAAACGTTGAGCATCTGAATTGGGGGTTTAGCTTGGGATTGTTCTTCAGGAAAAAAGACCGCGACGATGAGCAGACATTGAAAGAGCTTCTGGAAAAGCTCGGCGAGTGTGCTGAGCAGAGCAAGTTCTACATGTCCGGCATCAAGGCCCTGCTGGTGTTGATGAAGGATTTTTCTTTCGATATCAAAGAACTCAACGCCGATGCCTTTAAAAGACAGATGGACAGTCTGAGTCAGGAATTCTCAAACACCAACAAAATAAAGAAGCTGGAAAAGGCCTTCGACAAAGGCAAAGACACGATAATAAACTATATCAATGACAAGAGGGACTATTTAAGGGAAAGGGAAGACGAATTCAGAAACATTATAGACCTCCTTACGAGGGGCATTTCGGTAATCAACGACGAAAACACTGAGTTTAACCGAAAGATCTATGACAAGAGCATTGCCATAGCCAATATTACGCTCCTCGACGATATAAAAAAAATCAGGGACAGCATAAAACTTGAAGTAGAATATATGCAGACGACCATAAAAGAGAAACAGACCTCCGGCGAAAAACAGATAGAGGCTCTCACAAAGGAGGTACAATCCCTTCGATGTGACCTCGAAAAGGCCCAAACCGCCTCAATGACCGACGGCCTGACAGGGGCGTTTAATCGCATGGCTATGGACAATTACCTGGAGAGGCTCGTTGACAGGAGTGTTGTCTCAGACGCCCCATTTGCGCTGTTGATGATAGATGTGGATAATTTCAAGAAAATCAACGATTTCTACGGCCACCAAATAGGTGACAGCGTCCTTATGGCGCTGATAAGCCAGTGCAAGGAGCTGATCAGAAAAGAGGACTTTTTGGCCAGATACGGTGGCGAGGAGTTCATGCTGATACTGCCGAACGCGTCGCTCAAAAATGCCATAAAAAAAGGAAGCGAGATATGCCGTGCGGTAGAGTTGTCATGCTATTTGCTTGGCGAAAAATATGCTGACGAAAAACTGTCCTTTACCATCAGCATAGGGATAAGCACATTTCAGAAGGGCGATACGGTGAAGACTGTCACCGAACGGGCGGATAAGGCCCTTTACTTAGCAAAAACAACAGGGAAAAACAGGGTAGTCACAGAAAAGGAACTACTATGAGGAGGAGTGCCTGACGATGGGAGCGCGTTTTGTGAATGTGGTGGTGGCCTTAGTTATGATATGTTGCCTTGGCGCTGCGGCGGTGGCGGTGGCGGACTGTATCTCAGGGGATTGCAGAAATGGCCGGGGCGTGTATGTCTTGCCTGACGGCGGCAAGTACGAAGGACAATTCAGGGACGCGAAAATGACAGGCACTGCCACAATAACGTGGCCGGATGGGAGCAAATATACCGGCAGTGTAAAGGATTCCCCAAATGAAATTAAAAAGGACGGCACGGGTACGTTTCTATTTCCCGACGGCAAGAAATATGAGGGCGAATATAAAGACGACAAGATGACTGGAAACGGGATTTTCACATGGCCGGACAGCTCCAGATACGAGGGCGCGCTCTCCGATGGAAAATTCGTAAAAGGCGTTTTCACATGGCCTGACGGTAGCAGATATGAAGGACAGTTCAAAGACGACAAGCCAAACGGTTTCGGTACCATGTACACACCTGACGGCCTCGCATACTCAGGGGAGTTCAAAAACGGTAAGAAAGATGGAAACGGTACGCTGACCTATAAAGACGGCTCGACATACATGGGAAAGTTCAGAGATGATAAGAAAAACGGCCATGGCGTTATGGCCTATCCAGACGGCCAAAAGAAAGAACTCCTGTGGGAAGACGACAAACCCTTAAAACCCGGACAGACTCAATCTCGCCCTGCACAATCCAGATAGCGTCACCATGTATGGCACGTTTTTCCTCAGGGCAATAGCATTTGAAAAATAAAACTGAAGATACCTATGCAATCATTTCGGCTTTGTCCCTTTCCGTCATTCCGGCTTGTCTGGAATCTTCCCTTTAGTGGGAGTTTCATGATGATTGTGCATATTCTGAGGCATTAGGACAGATTCCAGACAAGCCGGAATGACAAGAATAAGGGAGGCAATTTCAAATGCGTTTGCCCTGTTTTTATTCCCCTTGATAAAAAACTTATCCATTATGCTATACTACACCAAATAATCTGGAAGTTTAAAATAAAGGAGTACTTATAATGAAGTTAACGAAGGTTATTCTCAAAGAGGAAGTTGCCAACCTCGGTGACATGGGGGCGATTGTTAATGTTGCAAGGGGATATGCGAGAAACTATCTCCTGCCAAAGAATCTGGCCGTCGAGGCAAATACCCGCAATCTGAAGATGCTGGAGCATGAGAAGCGGATAATCGCCGAGAAGCTGAAAAAACTTAAAGTGAGCGCCGACACTATGGCGGCGAGGCTGTCTTCTCAGAGGCTCATGCTCACTGCAAAGGCCGGCGAAGAGGGTAAGCTCTTCGGCTCTATTACGACAAAGGACATTGCCGAGGCCCTGTCGGCGTTGGGCTTTGACATTGACAAGAGGAAAATCCTCCTCGATACGCATATCAAGAGGACCGGGGAACACGCGGTCAAAATTAAGATCCATCCACAGGTACACGCCCAGATAATCGTAGAAGTTACGGCAGGCTAGGGCGTTTCCCTGATGGAAGGTGCCTTCTCAGAGTCGGGTGGCCTTGGGGCTATTAGACTGGGGGCCGTTAGTTTGGGGGCGGGATAACTCGCCTGAACGCGGGGGGCTGCGCATTCCCCGTCGGGTCGGGTTGCGATAAAGACATGGCAGAGGCGTAAGACAGACATGGTGGAATATGCCGTAGATAAGCTCCCCCCTCAGAACATTGACGCCGAGCAGTTTGTCCTCGGCGCGATACTCCTTGAAAACGAGGCCCTCTATAAGGCCATTGAGGTAATTACCCCCGATGATTTTTATAAAGAATCTCACAGGTGTATCTTCGCCGCCATGCTCAGCCTTCTTGACAAGAGCGAACCAATTGATATAATCACACTGGCAGACCAACTGAGAAAACAAGACAATATTGAAAAAATCGGCGGCGTCTCATATCTTTCAACGGTAGTAAATTCTGTTCCCACGGCCGCAAACATCGCCTTTCATTGCAAGATAATCAGAGAGAAGGCCATCCTTAGAGGACTTATAGGGGCCTCAACGAGCATCATCGCAAATATATACGAAGAGAGCGGCGACGCCGACGAGCAGATGGACTTTGCCGAAAGGACTATCTTTGCCTTGTCAGAACAGCGAATGCGCCGTCCATTTGCGAAACTTGATGAGATTGTAAAGGAAAGCCTCAAGATGATAGAGACCCTTTACGACAAAAAGGAGGCCATCACCGGCGTGGCGTCGGGTTTTAAAGACCTTGACGAGCTGACAACAGGATTTCAGCAGGGAGATTTGATAATCATAGGCGGGCGACCTTCAATGGGAAAGACCGCCTTGTGTCTCAACATCGCCCAGCATGTAGGCATTAAGGTTAAAGAACCTGTGGCCATATTCAGCCTCGAAATGTCGAAGAGGCAATTGGCCCTGAGAATGTTGTGTTCAGAGGCGATGGTAGATTCAAACAGGGTGAGAAAGGGGTTTCTTCGTCAGGAGGACTGGCCACGGCTGACCTCCGCCGCCGGAAGGCTGGCCGAGGCACCGATTTATATTGACGACGCCTCTGACATAGGGGTGCTTGAGATGAGGTCAAAGTCGCGGCGGCTAAAGATGGAACACGGTCTCGGCATGGTAATCGTAGATTACCTGCAGCTTGTGCGAGGGCGTTCGGGTGTGGAGCGGCGCGAGCAGGAGATCTCAGAAATATCCCGTTCTCTTAAAGGGCTTGCAAAGGAGCTTAACATCCCGGTCATAGCCCTAAGCCAATTGAATCGCCTCGTGGAGCAGCGTCGCCCTCCGATTCCTACGATTGCGGATTTGAGAGAATCCGGAGCGATAGAGCAGGACGCCGACGTCATATTGTTTTTATACAGAGACGAGGTTTATAATAGGGATGACCCTGCCTCTAAGGGCAAGGCGGAACTCCATGTCGCCAAGCAGAGAAACGGCCCGGCGGGGGTGAAGGTGAATCTCACTTTTTTATCAGAAATTACAAGGTTTATGGACTACACCGAAGGCGGCTATCAGGAAGAGGCCGACGAGGTCTTTTAATGCCTGGCGTGGATGGCCGGAGTTAGTGTGGCCGCAACTAATGGAGGTATCACATATGAAAAGGCCGCCAGCAGTGGCAGGACATTTTTATAGCGCCTCAGGCTCTACCCTTGCCGCTGAGGTCGGGGCATTTGTAGCGGGTGCCGACAGCCCCTCACGAAAACAGAAGGCCATTGGCATCATCAGCCCGCACGCCGGATTTATATATAGTGGTGAGGTAGCGGCGGCGGTATATTCAAGCATACAATTTCCTGATACGTTTATCTTAATCGGGCCAAATCACACAGGACTAGGCGGGAAGTTTTCGATGATGTCAAGCGGGCAGTGGGAAGTTCCCACACACACGTTTGACATAGACGAGGAGATAGGCGGGGCACTCCTGAAAACGGGTATTTTCAGGGAAGAACACAACGCGCACAGATTTGAACACTCCCTTGAGGTTCAGCTTCCTTTTATAGCGCATTTCTCAAAGGTCGTAACAATAGTGCCGATAACGGTAATGGGCCTGGACGCGCTGGAGTGTAAGGTCGCGGGTGAGGCCCTTGCGGAGGTAGTCAGAGGCGCGGGGAAATCAGTTGTAATAGCGGTCAGCTCCGACATGAGCCACTACTTGCCTGAGCAGGAGGCAAGGCAAAAGGACACGCTCGCCCTTGATATGATTTTAGGGCTTGACCCCGGCGGCCTGTATAATATAGTACAAAGGGAGCACATAACGATGTGCGGCTACCTGCCCGCAACGATAATGCTCTACGCCGCGCGCGCCTTGGGCGCTGAGAAGGCCGAGATAATAAAATACACCACATCGGCGCAGATCAGCGGCGACTATGGCCGCGTAGTAGGCTATGCGGGCGTTGTTGTAACTTAAATGAAAGGAGCTGATTTGAAATACTTTGGAACTGCGAATCACAGAATTATTATGGGCGATGCTGTTGCTGCATTAGATACAATTGATGATAATTCGGTTGATTTGATATTTGCTGATCCTCCCTATAACATAGGTAAAGATTTTAATAGTTATAAAGATAAGTGGGATAAAGACGAAGACTATTTGAGCTGGTGTTATAAATGGCTTGACATTTGTATAAATAAATTAAAATCTAATGGTAGTTTTTATGTGATGACATCTACGCAGTTTATGCCATTCTTTGATATTTATTTGAGAGATAAACTTAAGATTCTTTCAAGAATAGTTTGGTATTATGATAGTTCTGGAGTGCAAGCAAAGAAATATTATGGCTCCTTGTATGAACCAATTTTATTTTGCGTAAAAGATGACAACGAATATACTTTTAATGCGGAAGACATTTTAGTAGAGGCGAAGACTGGTGCCAAAAGAAAACTAATTGATTATAGAAAAAATCCCCCTAAGATTTATAGTTCTGAAAAAGTGCCTGGCAATGTGTGGGAATTTTATAGAGTCAGATACCGTATGGATGAATATGAAAATCACCCAACACAAAAACCAGTTGTCCTATTAGAGAGAATAATTAAAGCAAGTTCTAATTCTGGTGATTTGGTTTTGGATCCATTTTCTGGAACCTTTACCACGTCATTTGTTGCAAGTAAATTAGGTAGAAATTCAATAGGTATAGAGTTGCAGGAAGATTATGTAAAAATTGGGTTAAGAAGGCTTGAGCTTCAGCAGGAATATAATGGTGAAAAGCTAGTCAGGGAAGCCCGAACATTTGAAAGAGAACAGGGCGAACCACAGAGAGAACTTAGTCTTTTTAATATATAAATATATGGAAAAACCATTTACTGAAATCATTAATGAAATATTGGAAGCAAGATTTGGCAATCAAGGGTCAGATATCTTTGATAAAAGCCAACTATTGCAATACATTTCATTGAAAACCAGGGCTGCGAATAGAGGTGCTAAAGCCCGTGGTAGTTTTGCCAACTTATACGCAATATATGTTGTAGTTGAGGATTATATTGAGAAGGGCTTCGATAAAAGTTCAACATACGATAAGTATGAGGGGGCTGAGTTTATAAGATTATTTAGGCGACAACGTGAGTTACCGTTTGGCACTAAACTTCAGAATCATGCTCTAAACAACCGTATGAATTCAGAGTTCCAGAAGTTTTTTCCTGTATCTGAGTATGTGCCAATTTTAAGAAATCTTGAAACAAACAGATATTGGGTGGCAGAAAATATGTTAAAAATTAAACTTAGAACAAAAACATACAATATCGCCCATGTTATTATTGAGATTATTGATAAATATGCCCAGACAAAGAAAAATGCGTTTGAGCAATTTATTCAATCTTGTGTTGAGTTACAAGATATTCAGACAAAAAATCCAGAAGAAGCAAAAATCTTTATTTTAGGGTTACTTGCACCGAACGTTGATGCCCGACTTTTTGAAATAGTAAGTTATGCAATCCTAAAATACTATTACCACGATCAAAAAATATATTGGGGCTTTGAAATAGACAAATTAAATGAAGATAATTTAACTCTCTATAAAACAGGAAGAACCAACGCTAATGATGGCGGCATAGACTTTGTGATGAAACCTCTTGGTAGATTTTTTCAGGTAACTGAGAGCTTAGATGTAAAAAAGTATTTTTTAGATATTGATAAGGTACAAAGGTATCCCATTACTTTTGTTGTTAAATCCGAAGAACCTGTGGAAAATATTATTGTTGGAATTCGAAAAAATGCAAGCCGAATCTATTCAGTACAAGCTATCGTCGATACGTACATGGATTGTATCGAAGAAGTCATAAATATAAGCTCTCTAAGGAATTGTTTTATACAATCAATTCAACAGGGGTATCTGAAAAATATTATAGAAGAGATTGTTTCGCAGAGCAAGACAGAGTTCAATTATCAAGATGAAATTGATGATAAAGTATAGACAATAGATAACCATAAGGAGGATAACTCAATGAAAAGACGTGATTTCTTAAAGGCGGGGGCGATTGCCGCGGCGGCTTCGGCCTTTATTTCACCAAAGGCGGATTTACATGCGGCAGAGGAAAGCGGCGTGTCAGTTAAACGATATACCGAAATCGGCAAGACCGGCCTGAAGATGAGCGATATTTCCTGCGGCTGCGGCAGTCTGCCATCGGCCTCCCTTGTGCTGAGGGCCATAGACAAGGGGATAAATTATTTCGACACCGCCCCGGACTACGGCAAATCCGAGACCTATATCGGCGAGGCCATGAAAAACATCAAGCGGGATAAGATTATTCTTGCCTCAAAGTTCTGTAACCCCATGCCCTATCCCTCTCACCTGCCCTTGGGCAGCACGAAAGACCAGTACATCGCCTCTATTGATGGAAGCCTCTCCCGCCTGAAGACCGACTACCTTGATTTCGTATTCGTCCACGCTATGGGCGAGGTTGACAAGGACAAGGAAAAAGAACTCAAGCGCCTGTTGGACGAAAATATGCTTGAGGCCTATCAAGCCCTCAAAAAGGCCGGTAAGGTAAGACACCTCGCCGTCTCATCCCACGGGCCTACGAACATGGAAGACCTTCTCATGGCTGCTGTTGACAGTGGCCATTACGAGATGATAATGCCGGCGTTTAATTTTATGAAATTCCCCAAAATCCCTGATGTCCTCAAAGAGGCCAAAAAGAAAGGCGTGGGTGTTGTGGCAATGAAAACACTGGCCGGTGCCAAGGACATGCAGCTTGATTTTAAGGGCGCTGATTTTGCCCAATCGGCCTTTAAGTGGACATTGAAACACCCTGAGGTAAATGGCCTTGTGGTATCAATGAAAAGTGTTGCTGACCTTGATAACTATCTGCCAGCATCGGGACAGGAATACTCCGCCGCGGATGAGCGTGTTCTCAGGCAGTATGCCAGCGCGCATGGCAGCTCCTACTGCCGCACTGGATGCGGGATTTGCGAGGGCGCGTGCTCAAACGGGGTAGATATAGCGGCCTCTCTGAGGTTTCAGATGTATTTCAAGGACTACGGGATGGAAAAGCGGGCGATGACCTCATATGCCAGGCTCAATAACAAGGCGGAGGTGTGCCTGACATGCAAAAATACCGAGTGCACGGGGGCGTGTCCATATGGGCTTCCGGTTGCGCAGATGCTTCGTGAGACACACCAGACCCTCACGTTTAACGTGTAAATGATGACAAGAGAATCTCTCAGATGGCCGCCATATTTATTACTGGCGTTGCTGCCATTAATCGCGGTGGTTATATACTCGGCGGGGCAGAGGTATGACGCGGCGGCAATAATGGCTACGTTTCAAAAGGCCAGCGCCGAGTTGGTTCAACTTCCCGCTGATGTTGAGGGATACAAAAAAATCGGCCCCCCGCGCCAGTTTACGAAGGACAACCTCTATGAATATAACGACGGCCACGCCGAGTATTTTATCTCGAAGGGATTTGCCGGGCTGACTGTTTACGACTATGCGAAGGCCGGTACGCAGGCTGACGCCCTTGTTGAAATCTACGACATGGGCAAGCCCATACAGGCCTTCGCGGTCTTGACCGACGAGATGCCGGCAGACGCGGTGGCCGTGTCTACCGGCACGATGGGTTATACGCTGACAAGGGGTGTTCTGTTTTTTGCCGGAAGGTACTACGTCAAGGTTATAACATTTAACGACGCCGTCCCGGCTGACAGGATTGCCGCGGTTGTGGACAAATCAATAGGTGGCGCCGCCGAGCCTTTTACTCTTTTTGAGAGGTTTCCTAAATTTGGCAAGGTAGTCTCAACACAGTTTATAAAGGAAAACTATCGCGGCCTTGACTTTGTGCGCGACGCAATAGAAAGGGAATATGTCCTTGACGGCGAAAAGGTCTCCATTGTCCTCATCCCTCAGCCTGAGAAGTTGCTCGCTGCTTATCTCAATTTTTTCAAAACCACTAACACGAAATACACTGTGGTGATGCGCGGCCAGAGGCAGCTTTACAGAGTAGACGATAAGTACGAGGGGCAGTGGACGTTAATCCCTATGGAAGACACTCTCATCGGGGTGTTTGGCAATATCCGTGAAGATAAGATAATGGAGATTATTTCACATAAGTGATGCTTGCAAATTACAATACGTTTCAAATAAGGTCTCATATTGCCTCCATAGCCTCTATTACCCTGTCGCGCCCAAACCCGTCAACAAGCCTTCGCCCAAGTGCGGACATCTCCTTTCGCAGCTTCATGTTCGTTAGTAACTTTAACAGGTTCCCCCTGATTTCGTCTTCTGTGGCCGTCTTAAACCATCCCGAATCAATAAATAATCCACGGCTGTTTAGTCCCGCAACTAAGTAGTCCTCAATCGGGGCAATCCTGCCAACGACACTGGGCACGCCCATAAAGGCGAGTTCCCACACTGTGGTGCCCCCGGATGTGACCGCGGCGTCCTGTGAGGCCATCACGTCCGCCATATTCGCCACATTTTGTAAAATTGTTACCGGGGCCGCTGTTCCTACCGTTTTTATTGATTCGATGTTCGGATTCCCCGCGCCTACTACAACGGTTATCTTTATATCGTTTATGTCTTTGACAGAGTTTAATACCTTTTGAGTGAGGTTTTCCCTGTCTGCCCCGCCCAGGGTTATGAGGACATTAACGCACTTGTCTGTGATGAGTTTTTCTACGCCGCGGTGTTTGATAAACTCACGCCTAAGGAGGATATACTCCGGGCCAGAGAGGAGCCTTGTGCCGGGGCTGAGGTTATATTTAAGGCTGTCGGCGTGGATGTTTTGGTTTAGAACGAATTCACCATCGTAGATTTTAAGGGCGGCCATGTCGTCAATAATAAGGAGTTTATAGCCCGCGTCTTTCATGGATTTATGAAACCGGCCGTCAAAGTTGACCCCGTCAACAACTGCCCAGTGACAGGGCGGCAGGACATTGTCTGATTTGCTTTCCAAAGGTATAACATTAAACCCATCCTCAGACGTAAGCCTTCCAAGAAGCCCGGCTGCCTCGCAATAAGTAATGAATACTACGCGCCAACCTCTGTCCTTAAACGACTGCCCAAGGGCCATGCATCGCATCAGATGCCCCGTACCAATTTCAGGGTACGCATCTGCCCGTATTACAACATCCATATCAAATATACCCGCAACAGCTCAAGGATTAACGACGAAGGGGGGTAACCCCCCTTCACCCGTATTTTCGTCAACGTTTTATCTGTACTCCGGATGTTGCCCCGAGACCTCATGGCTGGATTGCAATATAACCCTCCTGCCCAAGCATAATCAGCCTGAGCACAGCGCCACCATTTACCTTAACGCCGGGAAGCAAATCGGCGTTTACCCAGCCATTTGCCCCCATTGAGGTCGCGCATTCCTCAACCTCCACGCCCGCGGCGAGCATATCCGCAATCAGTTTCTTGTATGGATTTCCGGTGGTAATTTTTCTGGATTTATTATACGGCTCATCTGCAAGCGTCATATAGGCCGCTGCGCCATGAAATATGGCAATTACCTTAGCTATGGCATTTGACTTCTTTACCTGTTCCGCCATCATGAGCATGTATTTAAGTCCAACAGGTTTATCGCCGTCAAAGGCAAGGTGGTCCATATTAAATACCACCTTAACATCCTTCAGCACAACAGGGATGTCCACCTTAACCCCCTCAGCAGCGTAGGCGCTGCCGACTACTGAAATAAAAAAAATAAGCACTATCATGTAAATTTTCTTCATGTTATACGAACCTCCATAATATTTGATATTCTACGAAACTGGCTCCAATAGGTCATTATAGGTCCAGGCCTTTATCCCGCCTTTGAGGCTTACGGCGTCTATATTGAGCTGTTTTAGCTTAAATGCCGCAACAGCGCTCCTCCTGCCGCTTCTGCAGTACACCACGTATTGCTTGCTATCATCAAACTCCGCCCTGCGTTTCATTAAATCAAACAGCGGCACGTTCACACAGCCCACAATGTGGGATTCCTCATACTCCTCCACAAACCTCACATCCACAAACATGTGGCCGCCGCTATACATTGCCCGCGCTACCTCAGGGACGACCTCAGCCAGTAGCGGCTTTTGAAGGATTTCCCTGAACTTCGCAACATCCATCGCAAACAGCACGCCGTCCTCAAGCATTCTTACCGTGCAGGGGCTTTTGGCGGCCATGATAATCGCCTCTTCGCCTATCTCATCGCCCGGCCCGAGTTCTTCGGTTTTTTCAATATCGCCGCTTTCCGGGTTTAACCTCAAGACCTCCGCCCTGCCCGCGGCTATCACATAAAACGCCTTTATCTCCTTTCCATCGGAGATAACCTCATCGCCAGCCCTGACCGCCACCTCCGAAATGCCCTTAACCGCGTCCTCTATATATTCAATCGGCAGCCTCCGAAACGCGGTGCTCGCCCTCATCTTATCCAATAATGCCGCGTCATACCTGCCCCCAGCCTTTATATCGTCAAGGGTCTCTTCCAATCCCGACAGGTACGAAAACGCGTCAACATCAAGATGGCAAAGCCATGAATCCTCAATGGCCGTTATCGTTAATAATTGGGGATGCTCGGGAAAGAGCATTGGTTTGCTTGAGGTATCCCCCGGGTCAAGTTCTTTTTTATCGCCGTTTACGCCGGTAACCTCCACCTTTCCAATCACCACAAACAGCAGGTCGCCGCTAAACCCGCCAATGCTTGCCGATTCCCCTTCCCTTAATTCAAACGTCCTGAACACCTGCAGGGATTCCATGAGCGCCCGTTCACTGATGGATTGAAACATCGGGTGCGATTGTTTCAACTCCTTTATGAATTCTTTTATAACCACCGCGTCGGCCTCCTTAGTTCAAGTAATTCAACTCAAGTAATTCAAAATAAGCAGTTCAAAATAAATAGTTCAAAGAAGAACTGTTAGTCAGGTAGTTTATCATGGTCAGAGGATTTTGGCAAATGTTTTTTAATGGTGTGTGTTTTTTAATGGTGTTACGAATAAGGGGGGGTGAAGAATAGGCGAACCTCTTTACATTACTTATGCGGTAGTGTTATGATGTCCGAAGTAGATTCATTTCACCTGAAATAGATTCAATTCGCATTGAGCTATGACAATTTAATAGCAGGAGCTTATTTTTAATGCAACAGGAATTGTCCAGTACGAGCATCCTATATTTCTTTGCAGCCATAAACGGCCTGGTTATAGTCTCAGCAACGGCCTTTAAATACATAGCCGCATCTTTAGACAAAAAACCACAGGCGTACCCCAAAGAGATGGTTTACAATCTGAAAAACAGTGTTCTGGAGCTGGACAGGATTATGGCCATCGCGCATGAGCTTGAGAGATACAGGGTTCCAATAGAAGTGATTTTTGACGTCAATCTTATACTTGATGAGATATTTACAAATATTATCACCCATGCGTACAGCGACAGGAAAGAGCACATTATTCAAATCAGACAAAAAATTGAG
Organism: Candidatus Magnetominusculus dajiuhuensis; assembly: GCF_046044395.1. Lineage (NCBI taxonomy): Bacteria > Pseudomonadati > Nitrospirota > Nitrospiria > Nitrospirales > Nitrospiraceae > Candidatus Magnetominusculus > Candidatus Magnetominusculus dajiuhuensis. The sequence continues at coordinate 24,940 of NZ_JBJUSG010000032.1, forward strand.
GAGACACGAATTATCGTAGAGGTTCATGACGACGGCCGTGAGTTTAACCCGCTTGAAGCTCCGGCTTTCAATGCTGGTAAAACGATTGAGGAGATGACCCTGGATGGTCTCGGCATCCATTTGATTGCTCATTTGGCTGATTCGCTCAAATATCGCAGAGCAGATGGAAAAAATATTCTGACCTTTGAGAAGTCATTAGAGAAAAATACGGAAGAAAAAAATACGGAGTCCAAAAATTAACCGATGAATCTTATAAGAAACTGTATGCTTGCTATAATTCTTGCTATAGTTTTTGCTATAATTGTTTTACCCTACTATGGGGGGTTATGTGCTTTTGCCGATGATGGTACAACCGTAGTTCCCCGATATATGCCCGTATATCGGGATATTAACCCCAATGATGCCCCGGAAAATATACATAACGCCGTTATGTCAGGGTACGATATCTTAATAAACACACCAGGATATTTTGGAGGCAAGCTCTCATGCGGGAACTGCCATTTTCTTGGCGGCTTAACGAAGGGCGGAAAAGACGGTGGTATTTCACTTCTTGGAGCAGCGGCAACCTACCCGCGCGGCAGCGCCGGTGAGGCTAAGGTAATTGATTTGCAAACTGCTGTCAGAAACTGTTTTTCTAAGAGTCTAAACATAAGCCCGCCCCCGCCACAGAGCCGCCAGATGCAGAGTATCATTGCATACCTGCATTGGATATCGCACGATATTCCAATTTATTCAAAAGTGCCCTGGCTTGGATTACCTCCGGTTTCATTGCCACAAAACCCTGATGCCCAAAACGGGGGGAAGGTGTACTCGACACACTGCGCAAAATGCCACGCTAAAGATGGCAGCGGCAATAAGGCCACACCGCCACTGTGGGGACAAAATTCATACACCAATGCCTCGCCGTTTAATAACCAGAATATTTTTTCTGCATTTGTTTTATTTAATATGCCTAAAGGCAACGCTAAGCTTTCTCAACAGCAGGCTCAGAACGTATCATCTTTCATCATGAGCCAATCAAGGCCGTTTTGGGTGGGGAAATGAATATATCCCAATTTATAAAAAATATTCTCTCAAGGAAATGGTATCCTGCCGTATTACGGTGGCCGACCGCCTTGTTTTTTGTCTTTCTTGTTTATGTGCTTTTATATGGCAGGACAGAGGCAAGATATAACCTGGGCCTTTCGATGACATGGTTTTTGTGGTGGTCAATTCTTCCTTTAATGTTTTTGGTGGTAGGGCGTTTTTGGTGTTCGATATGTCCATTTGCTATGGTAAACGATTTGGTTCAGAGGCTTGTGGGTAATAATCTGCCTGTGCCGATGTTTTTAAAAAGGTATGGGGCATGGATTACATATCTGTTGTTTATCTCTCTGATTTATACTGAATTTATTCTCGGCATAGTTCTCTCCACTCAGATATCCGCAATTCTGATGCTGACTCTTGCGACATTTGCGGTTATCTCAGGGGCATTTTATACGAGGCGTACATGGTGCCGGTATCTGTGTCCATTAGGAGGTATGGCTACGATTTTTTCAAAGGCGGGAATGATTGAGCTAAAGGCACAGCCATCAATCTGCGCAAAATGCAAATCTATGGGGTGTTATAAGGGGGGTGAGAATACGCCGGGCTGTCCTGTGTTTTTAGTGCCAAGGATCAGTGAAAACCAACCCGCAAATTGCACTTACTGTGGAAATTGCGTTAAAAACTGCCCTAATGACTCCATCTCTATAGAAATCAGGCCACCCACAAGGGGGCTTTGGTTTTTACAAAAGCCAAAGCTTGAGGAATCCTTCCTTGCCGCCCTTTTCATAGGCGTAGGCCTAAGCCTGAGCATCATGCTTAGGAGCCAGCACTGGGCGGAGGGTTTTTTAGGCATCAAAAATTTGAATCTGAGCATCGCAGCCCTCTATGTGAGCGTTTTGGCGGCGCCGGTACTGTTGCTTTACGCGGTAAGCAGGTTTGTTTCTTACCGCACGGAGGAGCCTGTAAGTATTGTGTTTGCCAGATTTGGATACTTTCTGATTCCCCTTGCGTTTGCCAATCAGTTGGCTGTTGCCACATTTCACGAGTTATTGGTAAACGGTAAACTGAGTTTATACAACATTATGGAAATGATAGGGTTACACAGGCCGCAGTCTGCCACAGCCCTTGTATCAATGGAGATAATAAAAGTGTTTCAGATTCTTGTTTTGCTTGCAGGCGCCACAATGTCAGGGTTTTTGGCGCATCGAATTGCAAAATCCAATTACAAGGGTAAGCAGGTAACAGGGGCTTTTATACCGTTTTTGCTCTTATTGATCTTTATTGTTCCATGTTACTTTTATTTTTATTTTGCAGAACCGGAGCATAAGCCAACAGAGCATTTACAGTCACCCGTTGCAGCTATGCCGTCCTTATCTTTTCTGCCTCCAAAACCAGAGAATGCTCCGACCGGTATCAGAGAATACGTGTTGGCAGGACTTAATATTATGGCCGAGACCAGCCGCTATGCCCCGGCTTTTACCGGTAATGCACTCTCCTGTACGAGTTGTCATTTTAACTCGGGTATGGAAAGCAACAGAAAAGAAGGGGGTATATCTCTTGTCGGCGTTGCGGCTGTTTATCCTAAGTATACTAAAAGGCATGATTTTTCCACAGACCTGGTTACACGTATAAACGATTGTTTTAAGCGCAGTTTAAACGGCAAGGCCCTTCCTGTTGAAAGTAAAGAAATGGTGTCAATAGTAACCTATCTGACATGGATATCCAAAGATATTCCCATATATGCCGATGTGCCGTGGCTTAGCGCAAAATTTCCCGACACAGGCCACAAACCTGATCCACTGGCCGGGCGGCTGCTGTTTGGACAGAAATGTGCCGCCTGCCATCACATGGACGGTTTGGGAACTAAGGGAGCGCCTCCGGTGTGGGGGCAGGGTTCCTATAATGACGGCGCGGGTATGAGCAGGCTGGACAGGTGCGCCCCATTTCTTTTATCCAATATGCCGCTTGATTACCCCGATCTTAGCCCCGACCAGGCCTTAGACCTTTGCGCCTTTATAAACGGAAAACCACGGCCAACTTTCATGGAAAAAATATAAGGGCAACATTGTCAGCAGTTTTTAGCCGGAGTACGTAAGCCGCCAACGGGCGGCAGCCCAAACGCAACAGATAAAACGTGGTGAGATTTACGGGGTGAAGGGGAGGTTACCTCCCCTTCGTCGTTAATCCTTTTACTTCTTTGATTGCGTTTTGGCCTCAAAATCCGGGCGTTCCTTTGAATTGATATAAGCGGCAACATCAATGGCGTCTTGTTCACTGAGATTTGCGGCCGCATAGGGCATGGAGGATTTAATGAACGAGGCCGCTGTCTGTAAATTATACATACCGGCACCTTTGTTGTATGAGCGAGCACCCCAAAGCGGGGGGCAGCCACCCGGGGAGGCACCCGGCAGTTGTATTGCTTTAACGCCCTGCCCGTTTTCGCCGTGGCATGAGCTGCACTGCGATTCATAGACCTTCCTGCCATTTTCCATATTCGCGCTCCTGGGGTTGACGCTAAGGAGCTTCATGGTGTTAGGCCCTAAAGGTGCGACGGGGTTCATCTTAATGACAGTCCCCTCAGAAAGCCACGTAATATATGAGGCAATGGCAACAACCATCACGCTGTCAGCGGGGGGCCGAATGCCGTTCATACTTCGCATAAAGCAATCGGCGATTCTATCAGCAAGCGTGATGACGGCTTTTTCCCGTGGGGAGTATGCGGGATAGGCGGCGGCAACACCGATATAAGTCAGGGTTTTCAAATCCATACCATTGTTCAGATGGCAGCTTGAGCAGTTCAGGGCATTACCGTCGTATTGTTTGGACAGCGAGTGTCTGGAGGTCTTCAGGGAAATCTCCCTGCCAAGGGCAACAGTTCCACTAAGCTTTCCAGCGGAAACGACACCCTCTTCGCAAGTAGCCGACATTACCGGCAAAAGCGAATAAAAAATTATCGCTAATAGCAGCGTTTTAGAATATATAACATTTTTTTTCAAGTGTCTCACCCGCACACATTCTACCATAAACTCCGCCTCTTCCTCAACAGGGTGCAACTTACGGCAGCGATTCTCGGTGAAGGCAAGAACGATACTGGTAGTATGTATAGTATAATC
>NZ_JBJUSG010000033.1:0-28919 GCF_046044395.1 Candidatus Magnetominusculus dajiuhuensis
GGGATGCCCTCGCAGGGAAATCAACGGGTGTAGTTATTTAGACGCTTACTGATATATTACCTTTACTCGCGCCTTTAGCTCAGCCGAATAGCTCCTCACTGATTCCACCCCTCTCAGCTTATGCGGTATCCCCGCCGCTCCCTCTTCCTTAAACCTCTTTGCTATCCTCCTTATCTGTCTCTCGCTTATCCGTAACAACTCCGCCGCCTCGCTTTGCTTCAGGCTCCCTTCTTCCACTTTTCTCATCACATGCAACTTCTTCAAATCCCTCGCGTTTACCATTAGCATGTCCTCTTTGGCCATTGTACCCTCTTTCCTTCTATGGTACAAAACGCCTCGATCTTTAGGACATTTCTACTTTGGTAGAATAGGACATTTCTATTTTGGTATTACAACTAATTATCGAAAAGTTCATGGCCGATGCGAAAACACCTGCGCGATAAACCTTTTAGTAAGATTTACTGCAAGACGCGGATTTCTTATCAGGGATTCCAATATCGTAAAAACCTTAGAAGGTTCTTTAACGATGTCCTTTATGGCACTGAGCACATTTACCCTGCCCTTTTGTCTTATCGCAAGGAGGATGTTTACTTTTTCTATGAGGGCCATCAGTTCTTTTTTGGGTATCGCGGGGGATAGATTTATTGGGGTGTTGAGGTAATCGAAGTCCCGCCACGCGTATGTCTCTGGCATCAGGTTGTTTTCCTTTGCCCAGTCCCAAAGCTGAGTGCCGGGGTATGGGGTTGCGATGCAAATGCCCGCGCTCTCTATGTTGCTGTCTTCGATAAACTTCATGGTAAGCCTGACATCTTCCAGCGTCTCCATCGGGCTTCCAACAATAAATGTCCCCTGGGGGATTATCCCCGCCTCATTACACAGCTCTATGGCCTGTTTGTTTTGCAGGACGGTGGTCTTTTTCTTCAATATATCCAGCACACGCTGCGAACCGCTTTCAAACCCGAAGGTGATTTGACGGCAGCCCGCCTTCTTTGCCAGTGCGAGGATTTCAGGGTCTATGTTGTCAACCCTCGAATTTCCTCCCCATAGCACATTGAGATTTTCTTCTATCATCAGTTCACAGATAGCCCTGAGCCTCTTTTTGTTGACGAACAGGTTATCTTCAATAAAAAATATGGTCTCTACGCCGTAGTCTTTTTTTATGTTAGCGATCTCTGAGACGACGCGCTCGGGGCTGTTGTATCTGGTTGGCGTACCTCTCCATGTGTTATGGCAGTAGATACAGCTATAGGGGCAGCCGCGGCTGGTCAGAACGGAGGCGGTCTTTGCCCCGGCTGGTACGAAATAGAGGTAGCTGTGGGGGGTTCTGGATTTTGACCTGACATAAAAATCCATTTGAAGCAGGTGGCGCGCGGGTGGCGGGATAGAGTCTATGTCCTTAATGTATGGGCGCGAGATTATACCGCCGCGTATGTCGTCTCTTATTATATCAAGCAACGCGGTCTCACCTTCGCCTTTGACAACCACATTGACATGTTTTAGTGCCTCATCAGGCATTACGCTCGCGTGAACGCCGCCCATCACGGTAAGAATACCCATCTCCCTGCATATGCCGGCAGCCCTGTACGCGTCGTCGGCAAGGGGGGTGGTGGCGGTAAGCCCTGCGATGTCCGGTTTATAAAGCTCCAGCTCACGGGCGATGTCCTGGCCTGCCAGCTCGTCAATAATTATAACATCAACTCCGTTAGCCTGAAGGAACGACGCCAGAAACCCAAGATTCAGCGGCTCCTGGACGGCGTATTTTGGGTCAGTCCCCGGATTAATCAGCGCTATTTTCATGGTTATTCACCTTTGTGGCTGGCTCCAAGTTAAGGCTCAACTATTGAGCCTTACGTCAAATGAATACATTACCGCGATAACTTAATTAACAGTACGAACCTCACATGCGCTGCTGACAACCCAATCTGTCGCCAACACACGTGCTGTACCGAACATCTTTATTATATATTTACAGGCTGGATTGAGTCAATGCGTGTCCTCATCTGAGCGCTGATGCTCCTCAGGAGCCAGGCCATTCAGGGCATAAATAGTTATTTTCTCGCTTTTACCCTTGACAGCCACAGAACCTAAAGAACGTGTCAGGTAGTCCCCCCTTGATTTACTGAGGGTAGTGCTGCTTACGATAATTTTTGTTTTAAACTCTTCACTTTTCGTAAGTGTTTCAAGTCTTGAGGCTATGTTTACGCCATCCCCTATGACAGTGTAGTTAAGCCTGGACTTGGATCCCATGTTTCCCGCTAACACAATGTCTGTGTTTATCCCAATACCTATGTCAATTGGCGCAAAGCCCATGTGTTCAATTTCTGTGTTTACACTGTTAAGAGCCTCCATCATTTCGATTGCGGAGTTAAGCGCCCTGTCGGCGTCGTCGGGGTTAGCAATAGGAGCGCCGTAAAGAGCCATAATAGCATCTCCTATGTACTTATCTATAACACCGCCGTATTTTTCTATTATAGCGCTCATGCTGGTCATATACATGTTTAATACAGTCAGGACTTGCTTAGGCGGATGGTTTTCGCTTATTGTCGTAAAATTTCTGATATCGGAAAACAATATGGTTACCTCTCGTTCCTCACCACCAAGTTCGACATTCTTTTTCAGTAGTTCATGGGCAATAGCAGGCGAGACGACCTTTCCGAGCAATTCGGCCACCAGTTCTTTTTCCTCAAGTCCTATACTCATCATATTAAAGGCCTCGGCAAGCTCACCTATCTCATCTCTGTACCTGATCTCAACCCGATGGCTATAGATACCTTTAGCGATTTCTCTTACACCCTCCACAAGAATGCTTACCGGTCTGGTAACACTTCGGGCTATGCGTAGCGATGCAAGAATTGAACAAAGCAGTGTAAGGACAAAGAACACGTAAAGAACCCTTCTTAGTCTGTAAAATGGTTTGAGGACATCGTTCAGAGAGCGTTGAAGAGCCGCGATAATCGAATAACCGTGGGTATTTTGCAAGGTAGTTATTGTCGTAACGTATTTTTCACCTCCGTAGTTTACCTCCATGGTCTTTTCTTTTTCGATGTCAACTTTAGAAATAGCTTTAAGCAGGGCATCAGAGGCTTGTTTGGGTAATGTTGACGCGATGACAGGCCGGCTCTCTGTCCGGTTCGTATTGATAATGCTTATATGGGCTAAAATAAGTTTTTTTAGCTCAAAAAGCAGATTATCATCTATTACAAATCCGGTACAAACCCATGCGATAGGGTCGGGAGCAAGAAGAGGCACTATAATAATCTGGTACGTTTTTCCATCCATTGTAACAATTGCCGATGCCTCGCCGCGGTTTTCCGCCTCAGTCAACGCCTCAGGCACTTGCAGCGTATCTTTTTCAATTTCCTGGTGCATTGTATTTGCCAAAACGATGCGATCCAATGATATGAGCATCACCATATGGGCATTTACGCGGGTTTTCAGGTTTTCCAGTACTGAGATGATTGTTTCGTGGTCGGAGGTTGCAACGGCGTTTTTAAAAGCGAAATCCGTGGACAGAAGGCGGGTCATTTGAGCAAGCTGCACGGCCCTTCTGCTCATAAGTTCTGAAAACACACGTCCTCCGACAGAGAGGTTTTCATATATCTGGGTTTTGGCGCTATCTATCATAACAGTATCTATAAAAACTATTGAAGCGAGCTGAACAAGGCCTATGAGGGTTAAAAAGAAAAAAAGAAGCCTTGAGTTAAAACGACGAAAAAAAAAGTCATATCAGCGGTAAAGTCCCCCTCCGCCTCCTAAGACGGGGGAGCGCCTTGAGCGCCATTGCTGTGTAAGGTGCACGGCAAATTTAACATCGTTATCATTGCCGCTAACCACGGATATCTTCATTATTTGACCCTGTGGCTTAGGCTCCATGGCTGGATACCAAACGGCTACATCATATTGGCCAGCAGGCAAATTACTCACAATACTTTTTCCTTGAGAATCGGAACTTGCAAAATATGGCGTGTCCACGACATAGATATATGCCTTCATCCAGTCGTGAATATTACAGCCGACAACTACCACCCCCGGTTTGTCAAAAAGCACTTTGTTGTTGGCATCAACACCGGGAGGATACAGGGGTATCTCAAATTTTTTTGCGGAAGAAAAAGAGTAAACATGATGGCGTATTTTATCGTTGTTAGGAAATGTCACGGTGGTTCCCACCTGCACAGGCGTTATATAGGCGATAAATTCTTTGTCAACCTGGTCAATAATCACATCTGACGGCTTTTTTGCATCTTTAATAGTAACAGAAGTGGGAGTTGCCGTTACAACCGCATATTCCACAGGTTTACCTTCGTCATCTACAACAAGAGCTTTAAGATTTGAGCCATAACAATATGATACTAAAACAAAGAAAAAACAAATTATCATCAGGGGAAAAGTTATAAAATAATTATTTGTTTTCATCCAATCCTCATACTGTCATATAGTATTTTATTCTTTTAATAACTATACATAACAGCAAACTTTTCAATGTTTTCATAGTATTTCCACCCATTGGCCTGCCCCAAAACGTATGAATAACCAGCATTTAGCGATAAATGTCCGGTCAGGGCATAGCTGGCTCCAAACGTAAGCTGGTGGGAGTGGCCGTGCATCTTATATGTCCACATGGGTTCTCCATAATCATTATCAAGTGTGTTTGCCTTTGAGTACTCTTTAATCTCGCTGACATAATCCCTACAGGCTGAGGAGACGAAATCACCGGTATTGAAAGAATAACCCGGGGTGATAACTAAACTGGGCGCGATAAGAAAGTTTGCTATCAATGAAATCCTGTGGCTGTTAAGATCAAAAACGCGACCAGAGGCACCATCCTCAGCAGCCTTGAGGCCTTTACCCCTTCTCGCGGTAAATAGATACCCTGCCTGCAAGTCTATCCTCTCACTGACATACCCTCCTGCATTAATACCGGCTGTATATATCACGCTGTCTCTGTTACTGTCACTTACGGTGAGATATGAGGCAGAGCCTTTTAGGGAAATCCAGGGAATCTCGTGGCCTATGCCGAGTTTTTGCACTAAAACAAATGAAGGTCCGGCAAGGATGCTGTCCAATCTATGATATAGACCAAATACCTCACTGGATATATCGGCCGTAAGCCTTAATCGTGTATACTCCCCTAACTGATAATATCTGCCAAGGGATATTGCGGGAGATGTCACAAAATCTCCTCTTTTCTCGTCGTAAGCAAACATATAATTTATATTATTCCTGTACTCGGTAGACAGACTGACATCTGCTATCCAGTCCGCCCATTCAGCACACAACCGGGAAGGAAATATTATTATTAATAAGCAGAGCAATACACAGCAGTTAATTATCTCATAAACACTCATTCTTCTATTTTTGATTAAAACACCGTCAATCGGGTATTCACCTGAATCAAACACATGAGCTCTATCGTAACCCTCCGGCTCCCATTGTTGCGGACTTGAAACAGCGATAACATTCATACCAACAATCTCTCCCATGAATATAGATAGAAGATAACACAATAAACACGATTTGTCAAGATGAAGCCAGGGCAAACGCATTTGAAAAATAAAGCAGAAGCTTACTATGCAATCATTCCGGCTTTGTCCCTTTCTGTCATTCCGGCTTGTCCAGAATCTTCCCTTCAGTGGGAGTTTCATAATGATTGAGCAAATTCTGAGGCATAAGGACAGATTCCGGACAAGCCGGAATGACGGAGTCTATAATGAGGGACTAAGGGTAAATGATTATTACTTGGTGCGAAAAAATGTATACACGCGGCTTGCCTTGTCGTCATTCCGGCTTGTCTGGAATCGTATTTGGCCTGAGAATGTGAAGAGACAGATTCCAGACAAGCCGGAATGACAAAAATAAGGGAGGCAATTCCGAATGCGATTGCCCTGAGATAAAACCAGGATTGAGCGGCTCCTGACTGATCCTCCTGTTGCATTATACAGGCAAATACCGCATATTCCGATGGCTAAACCCTGACTAAAACAACATCTTAAACGTAGTGCCGTTTGTCCTGTCAATTTCTACAGAGCCTTTGAGTTGTATTTTGATTAAATCGCACACCAGATTTATACCCAGTGAGTTGCGTCTTTTTAGCTCTATGTCATCTGGCAGCCCGATGCCGTTATCTCTGACTATAAGTTCCAGCTTATTATCTGCATTTCTAATAAGACTAATCCATATACGGCCATCCCCGCCGGTTGAGAACGCGTATTTGAGGGAGTTTGATACAAGCTCACACACTACCAGCGCACATGGAACCGCTATATCTACGTCAAGCATTTTAACGCCTATGTCTAACCCCAAATTAACGCCGCCGATATGGTATATGCTACAAGACTGCAGCAGCTCAGATGTTAGTTTCTCAATGTATTGAGCAAAGTCCAGCTTAGATATGTCGGCTGACTGGTACAGTTGCTCATGTATAAGTGCCATTGACCTGATACGCATCTGGATGGTCATTAAGACACCCAGCATATTTTCGTCTGTTATCGTCTCTGACTGAAGGCTTAAGAGGCTGGATATAATCTGAAGGTTATTTCTTACCCTGTGATGAACCTCTTTTTGAAGGAGTATCTTGTCCATAAAGGTCTCACTGAGCTGTTTAGTCCTTTCTTCAACCGTAGCCTCAAGGTTGATTTTATAATTCTTCTCCATATTGACAAGGTGATTAAACCTTACCGCCTTTTCAACAGCCAACAGGAGGTCTTGCGGTTCGTAAGGTTTGATGATAAAGTCAAAGGCATTCTTTCTTATGGCCTCAATGGTTGTCGTTACATCAACAAAGGCCGTCATAAGAATTACCTGGGTTTCGATGCCGGCTGCTTTGATGGCTGCTATAAGCCCAAGGCCTGACATGCCAGGCATCTTGATATCGGAAAGCACCACATCAAAACAATCTGTCTTCAATATTTCAAGAGCCGCTATGCCGCTTGCAGCGCCTCTGACCTCATACCCTTCTCTGCTAAGCATAAATGTCACCGAATCTAACAGAGTTCTATCGTCGTCAACGACAAGTATTTTTGCGTTTATCATATGCCTGACACCTCCATATTATATTATTCAATCCTGGCATGAGTTGAAGATTGCTTCGAAGTCAGGGGCGACTTTTTTGAATGCCTCCAGTATCTCAGGGTCGAAATGCTGTGGTATTGTCCTGCCATCGCCAATTGTAATTATTTCATAGGTTTTGGCGTGCCCAAGTGGGGCCTTATATGGCCTGCGCATCATGAGGGCGTCGTACTGGTCGCAGATGATAACGATTCGCGCGGGGAGGGGGATTTGTTCGTCGGCAAGGCCGTCGGGATAGCCTGTGCCATCCCACCTTTCATGGTGGCGCAGCGCGACCATCTCAGCCATCGTGAGCCTGGCAATTGGAGAGTCCCTGAGTATGCCGCTGCCTATGGTTGTGTGAGTCTTCATAATTTCAAACTCCTCTTTAGTGAGAGCGGCAGGCTTTAGGAGTATATTATCAGATATTCCTATCTTTCCTATATCGTGCAGTGTGCTGGTAAACATTATGTCACCAATAAAATCACCGGACATTCCCAATGCCTCTGAAATTCTCTTAGAATATAAACCTATTCGTATCAGGTGCGAACCGGTGTCGGTATCCCTGCACTCGGCAGCCGTTGTAAGGCGTCGAAGGAGTTCGTCGTTGAGGTCACTAACCATCCCGAGGGCGTCACTGAGTTCTTTAGTCCTTTTTTCAACCGTAGCCTCAAGGTTGGTTTTATAGTCCTTCTCAATACTAAGCAGTTGATTAAACCTTACCGCCTTTCCAACAGCCACAATCAGGTCTTGAGGTTCACAGGGTTTGATGATAAAGTCAAAGGCATTTTTTCTTATGGCCTCAATTGTTGTCCTTACCTCAGCATAGGCCGTCATAAGAATCACCTGGGTTTCAAAACCGGCTGACCTTATTGCATCTATAAGCTCAAGGCCTGACATGCCAGGCATCTTAATGTCTGAAATCACTGTTTCATAATGGCCATCCTTTAATCTTTCAAGCGCCTCCCTGCCACTCCTGGCGGTAGAGACCTCATATCCTTCTCTTTTCAGGATAAAAACCACTGAATCTAACAGCGCTCTATCGTCGTCAACAACAAGCAGTCTTGCGTTTGTCATTGGTCAATGACCTCCCTTATCTTTTTCAATAGAATCTCAGGGTCCACCGGTTTTTGTACATACTCTCCAACATGCTCCGCAATGTCTTGCTTCTTAATAATCTCAAAGGAGTAGCCGCTCATAAAAATTATTCTGACCGGGCTGCCGGTCTCTTTTATGTGCTCGTAAACCGCTTTGCCATTTGCCCTTGGCATTACCACGTCTAAGAGTACAATGCCGATCTCAGAGGAGTTGTCATCAAACTTGACTATGGCGTCTATGCCATCTACGGCCTCTATTACCTGGTAGCCCGCCCTCTGTAATATCGTGCTTATACTATTTCTCATCTCCTCGTTATCTTCGGCCAGGAGTATGGTTTCCCCTGAGCCTCTTGTTGACGCGGGTTTGACAATTTCACCAATCTCCTCGGTTGATTCAACCATAGGCATCAGGATCGTAAAGGTTGAACCGACGCCGACTTCACTGTACACGTTTATATAACCATTGTGTTGTTTAACAATCCCATAGACGGTTGCAAGCCCTAAACCTGTTCCCTTGCCTACCTCCTTGGTCGTAAAAAATGGCTCAAATATCCTTTCTATTGTGGCCTTGTCCATGCCCTGTCCGGTGTCTGATATACAGATTCTGGCATACTCGCCCTCAGCACCGTAGTTGTGTCTTGATACAAAATGACTGTCTATCGTTGTAATATCCACCTTGATAGTCAACGCTCCGCCTTTAGGCATGGCATCCATTGCGTTATTGACAAGGTTGATAAGCACCATTTCGAGCTGCACGCTGTCTGCGGACACCATAATTTCAGAGCTACTCAGCAAAAACTGAACATTTATATCCTCCCTGACGAAACTTTCAAAGAGATTTCTAATGCCTCCCACAATGGATATGAGGTTTACAGGCCGGAGGTTGACCATTAGCTTTCTGCTGAAGCCCAGAAGGCTTTGCGTAAGATATGCGGCCTTATCCGTTGAGGACTGGATACAATCTACAAAATTCAGGAGCTGTTGCTCATCTTTATTGAGGCTTGTTTTCAGTATGTACGCATAGTTCTTTATGGTCGAGAGTATATTGTTAAAATCGTGGGCAACGCCGCCTGCCAGTTGTCCAATGGCCTCCATCTTTTGCGACTGCCTTAATTCTGACTCAAGACGCCTCAAATCAGTTATATCTTCAGAAAGTCTGACGTAGTGTGTCACTTTGCCGTCGGAATCCCTCATGGGAAGCACCCTGACGTTCTCCCATATCTCTGTGCCATCCTTTATCTTGTTGCGTAACTCCCCCTGCCATTGCTTACCGGTAGCGATTTTACTCCACAGCTTTTTATACACGTCATCGGGCGTCTTGCCGGATTTCAATATCCTGGGGTTTTTTCCTGTTACCTCGTCTAACGTATAGCCTGTCACATCGGTAAACTTTTTGTTTACATACTCTATAGCACCCGTGGTATCAGCGATAACCACTGTGATGGGACTTTGCTGGATTACAGAGGAGGCTCTGATGAGATCATCCTCGGCTTTCTTTTTCTTTGTTATGTCCTGCACTAGGGCAAGGATGTGCAGTGTACCCTCGACACCTTGAATGAGAGAAGTCGAGATGGAAATGAGTTTCTTCTCGCCATATTTAGACGCTATTTCCCATGTCTCGTCAACGAGGTTGTGGCCGACTCTCACGCCATCCATGCGCTGGCGAATACGTTGTTGCTGCTGTGGATGTGGAAACAGGCCATTATACCAGCCAATACGGTTTATCTCTCCCATGGTATAACCTGTTATCCCGGTCATTTGGCGATTCCACACGGTAAAAATCATAAAAGGGTCATGCTCCATTACATAACTGACAGCCAAACCATCGGTTACGTTTTCCATTATTAGACTGCCAAACTGGTTTTCACGTTTCAGCTCTGCTTCGACCTGCTCCTGCCGCTTTAGCGCCGATAGAGCCTTTTGCCGGGATTTACGCATCACCTCGGCCATAACTGAAATAATTATACCGTTTGTGGCAAAGACAATCACACCCATCCAATCGCCCGTGTCTCTGATAAAGGGTTCGCCGGTTGGACTCCAAAAAACAACCGCAAGGATAGAAAGTACCGTTGCGAGTATGCCTGTATAAAGCCCCCCAATCAGAGCAGACAGCGCCACCGCAGGAGAAAAAGTTACCCAAGTGAGGCGTGTGCCCAATACCTCTAGCGGCCATGCCCGCAACCCCATGCCACCGGCAACAAGGGCCACAGTAATAAAGTACCGCAAATGATTTACCGCCCTTCTCGCCTCTGTCATTCTCCCTCCTCGTTGAGAGTTTTTCTCTCAAATCGGGACTGTTGATGTCCTGCATTGTACAATATCACACTTCACTTTTTCAACCCCCTGTGAACAGCCTCATAAAATAAATATACAGTGCGCGTTATACAACCATGGTAGCATAAAAGTTTAGTCTGTTGTTTGAACCACCTCATAAAAAAAAATTACGATACGTATATATTATCACAACAGGGATTACATATCAGTTACAGATTGAGCGGTAAAATAAAAAAATCTCACTTCACGGCAAAAAATGTATCCACGACAAAAAAATGTCTCTACGCGGCTTGCCTTGCCGTCATTCCGGCTTGTCCGGAATCGTATTTGTCGTGAGAATGAGAAGAGACAGATTCCGGACAAGCCGGAATGACGGGTGCTATAATGAGGGAGTAATGGTAAACCATTATTACTTGGTGTGAAAGTCCAGATAGAATTGTCGTGGAGTGAGATATAAGTTACAGATTGAGCGGTAGAATAAAATAAACAATTGTCATACGATTTTAAGACTGATGTCGGCTGCCTTTGCTGAGTGGGTTATGTAGCCGGTTGAGATTATATCTACGCCGGTTTCGGCTATCTCCCGGACGTTTTGAAGCGTCACATTCCCTGATGCCTCAAGCAGTACGCCTTTTCGCATTTCGCGTGCTATGCCTGCCGCCAGCCTCATCGTTGCCGTGTCCATGTTGTCGAGCATTATGACGTCCGCCTTTGTAGTGAGTGCCTCTTTGAGCTCACCAAGGTCTTTTACCTCGACCTCAATCTTTGTCAGCAGCGGGGCGTTATTAACTTTTTCTACCGCGTTTATTATGCCGCCTGCGGCTACTATATGATTGTCTTTTATAAGAATCCCATCGTACAATCCAAACCGGTGGTTGTGTCCTCCGCCTGCCCTTACCGCGTACTTCTCCATGTGTCTCATGTTGGGCGTGGTCTTTCTTGTATCTACAATTTTCACTGGCAGGCCAGCGATTGCCTCTACGAATTGCCGCGTCAGGGTGGCAACCCCGCAAAGCCGTTGCATGATGTTAAGCGCAACGCGCTCTGCCGTCAGTATTGACCTTGTGCCGCCGTGTAACGTCGCGATTTGGGTGCCTTTACTTATAAACTGTCCGTCATCTGTCAGCGCCGTTACCTCTACGCCGTGGTCAACGATATAAAACACGGCCTCAAAAAATAGAAGCCCTGCAACGACCATGTCTTCCTTAGCCGTCAGGACGGCCTCGCAGCGTGAGGATGGCTCTATTGTCAGCGCGGTGGTTATGTCGCCGTGGCCGATGTCCTCAATAAGGGCATTCCTTATCGAATCCAGCACGGCGGGTGGAATTGTCGCCAGAGAAGATATCATCTATCCAGTTTTTTTATCTTATCTATGTTGTTTTGGATACGGTCTCTTTTTTCTATCAGTTCAGAATATTTCAGTTTGTCTTTTTCGATAACCGCCTTTGGCGCGCGGTCCATATAGTCCATGTTTGATAGCTTCACCTCAATGTCCATTATGGCGGTATTGAGTTTCTTTAACTCCTTGCCGAGTCGCTGAAGTTCGGCCTTAACGTCAAAAAGGCCGCTCAATGATACGTAAATCTCCATACCGGCCTTGACTGAGGTCATGGTGGCTGGTTTTTTCTCTATATCGCCGGCTATTTCAAGTGTCTCCAGCCTTGCAACATCAAAGATAAAGTCGGCATTGTCGCGGAGGGTCTCACCGGTTGTCTTAATTGCGACATGTAGTTTTTTCGATGGGGCGATATTAAATTCGCCGCGAATATTTCTTATCCCGCTTATGGCGTCTATCACCGACGACATCTTATCACACGCGTCAGTATCTGGCGCTATGTGCAGATTACCGGCGTCAGGGTAGGGGGCGAGGGAGATGGTCTGTCCATTTTGAGGAAAAGAGTTCCACAGCTCCTCTGTAATGAATGGCATAAAGGGATGAAGGAGCCTCAGGGAATTGTCAAACACATAGATAAGACATTTTAAGGTCAGAGCGGCGTTGGGGTAATTTCTCACAAAGGAGGTCTTCACCAGCTCTATGTACCAGTCGCAGAGTTCGTGCCAAATGAATTGATAGAGAGCGCTTGAGGCGTCGTTAAACCTGTAACCGTCAAGTGCCTTATTTATTTCCTCAGCGGTCTGCAGAAGCCTTACAAGCATCCATCTGTCTGGAAGCGTGAGAGACTTCACGTCGAGCGCCTGTATTGCCTTGCTAATTGACTCTATCGTCCCAATCCCCTCCGGCATGATCTTATCAATGTTAAGTTTTATGAACCTCGCCGCGTTCCAGAGCTTATTGGCAAAGTGGCGGTAGCCTTCCACACGCTCCTCAGCAAACTTTATATCCCTTCCCTGGGCGGCAAAGGCGGCAAGTGAAAATCTGAAAGAATCCGTACCATACTTGTCTATAATCGAAAGCGGGTCAACCACATTGCCCTTTGATTTGCTCATCTTCTGGCCCTGCTCATCTCTGACGAGGGCGTGAATATAAACGTCTCTGAACGGGACATCCTTCATAAACTTCTGCCCCATCATTATCATCCTCGCCACCCAGAAAAACAATATATCAAATCCGGTAACCAGTACGCTCGTTGGATAAAACGCCTTCAGCTCATCAGTTTTATCAGGCCATCCAAGCGTGCTGAATGGCCACAGTGCCGACGAAAACCATGTGTCTAACACGTCGGGGTCTCTGACGATGTTTGCGCTGCCGCACTGCGGACATTTAGTTACATCGCTGTGGCTTGACAACGGCCTTACCTGTATGCCTATTGTTATTGTCCTGGCGTTAGCGATAACATCGGCGTGGTCGCACCCGGCGGCCCTGAGCGCCTCGTATGTGCCCTCAGTGACGCCGTTTATCTCCTTTAATAATACAATATGGATGTACTGCCCCTGTGAAACTCCGGAATCTGTGGCGCAATCGGCGCAGTACCAAATGGGTATCCTGTGTCCCCACCAAATCTGGCGGGAGATGCACCAGTCTCTTATGTTTTCCATCCATGCGAAATAGCTGTTTTTCCAGCCATCGGGAATAATATTAATCTTGCCGCCTTTGACTAATTCTATGGCGTCCTTTGCCATGGTCTCCACATCAACATACCACTGGGCGGTTGGCAGGGGTTCGATTGTGGTTCTGCACCTGTAGCAATGGGCTACCGGGTGTGTGTGTTTGTCCTCTTTTGCAATCAGCCCCTTTTCTTTTAGTTCCTCAACAACTGCCTTTCTGCATTCATAACGGTCAAGGCCCGCATATTTGTCTCCCGCGTTAGCCGTCATCCTGCCGTCCTGCCCGATTACCGCAATGAATGGAAGATGGGGTGACTGGCGTTTTGCTATGGCCTCGTCGTTAAAATCGTGTGCCGGGGTCACTTTTACCGCGCCGGTGCCAAAGGCGGGGTCAACTTCCTTATCGGCAATTATCGGGATTGTCCTTCCCGCAAGCGGCAGCCTCAATAGTTTTCCAATGTGGCCCTTATATCTTTCGTCCTCTGGATTAACGGCCACAGCGGTGTCTCCAAGCATCGTCTCCGGGCGTGTTGTGGCTACGATTATATAATCATGCTCATCAAGGAGGGGATAACGAATATGCGTCAATCTGCCATCAGAGTCTTCATGATCAACCTCAAGGTCAGAAAGCGCTGTACAACACCTCGGACACCAGTTTATCAATCTCGTTGAGCGATATATAAGGCCATCCTCAAACAAGGACACAAATACCTCGACAACCGCCCTTGAAAGCCCCTCATCCAGAGTGAATCTCTCACGCGACCAATCGCACGAGGCGCCGAGTTTTTTCAACTGGTGGATGATTTGCCCGCCGTTTAGAGCCTTCCACTGCCAGACCCTTTCAATAAAGGCAGCCCTTCCCAATGTTTCACGGTTTAGGCCTTCTGTGGCAAGCTGCTTTTCTACGACATTTTGCGTGGCAATCCCCGCGTGGTCTGTCCCTGGTACCCACAACACCCGGTACCCTTTCATCCGCTTCCATCGCGACAGGACATCCTGCAAGGTAACGTTGAGGGCATGTCCCATGTGCAGCGCCCCGGTAACGTTTGGCGGAGGGATGACTATGGAGAAAGTCTCTGAGCCATCGCCCAAGGGCTGAAAAAAGCCGTTTTCCATCCAGAAGGAATACCACTTTTGCTCAACATCCTTTGGCTCATAGGACTTTGCTATCTCTTTAACCGGGCTGTTCATTATATGTCCAAACCGTATATGTCCAAACCGCCTACATAAACTCCGATTTTATTTGCTCTATCTCGTGATTAATAAGACGCTCGGCTACACCCGGAACGGCCTCCCATATGACCTTTTCGACATCCCGCTTTATTGCCGGAATGTTATCCTGCAGTACGCCGGTTATGACCTTTTCGGTTATCTCCCGTGTCATCTTGAATATCTCGGCGGGAAGTGTTGCCAATATCCCTTTTATCGTTGAGGAAATAACCTGATTGACTATGGCCTCAAGGTTTATTGTCCCGATTACTTCACTAATCTTCTTGTTTATTGAGTCCGAGACCATATCATTCAGGCCTATGGACACGTCATTAAAAGTATTCTTAATGTAGTCGTTGACCGATTCCGTGAAAATAGACAAAATAGTGCCTTCATCAATAATCTGCGTAACCTTTTGCTCAAGACTCCTCTGCAAAATAAAGGATACATCAGCGGTTGTCAGCAGTATGTTTCCTGTGTGTGAAGACAAAGCAGACAGCCCGCCAGAGGGTTCTGCAGCCGGAGGCGCCATAACATATGGTTGCTCGGGTTGTGCAAACTGAGGTGTCTTCACCTGCGCGATTGCGGGTTCGGGGGCGCGAGGCACCTGAGGAGGGGGCGGCTGAGGCCTTTCCTCTTTCTTTTTTGTCTCTTTTTCAGGGGGCTTCGATAAGCCCGATAAAATATCCTCACTGGCAAAGGAGGTTTCATAGTCCTGAGTCTGCTCACTCCAGCCCTCAGCCGGCTGTGCCTTTGCCTCCGCCGCTTTGACTATCATCGCCTCAATGGGCAGCTCTTCCGCTATAACTACGGTCTTCTGCGCGGTGCTATTGTCAATATCTGAAGGCTCCTCAGACATCGTCCCTGCAAGCAATGCCTCTATGTCGTCATCATTCATAACCGATGGTTCCTTAACCGGTGGCTCTTTGGTTGCGGTGATGGCTTTTTCACCGCCCTCTCCGGACAGGCTGTCAAGCACATCCTTGAGTTCCCTTGTGGTTAAATCGCTGTCAGTGAAATTCTGAAAGTCGCCGCTGTCCTCCTGGGCGGCCTGGCCCTCTTCAAATACCCCCGTATCATCAATGGCGTTCTTTCCTATAAGTTCCTCTATGTCGTCGTCTCCCATCAATGACTCGCCCAACTCCAGCGGCTCATCGTCCTTTCCGGGTTCATCGAAAGTGGTAACTTCAGCCTCTGATGAGGAATGGCCTGATACAGCGTTGATTTTATTTAAAAATTCCTGAGACTCAAATGGCTTAATCAAATAATCCGAGGCACCGCAGTCCTTGAAGCTCTGTTCATTTAACGGTTCAAACGCCCCCACGAGGAGTATGACCGGAATATGTTTAGTCTTTTCGTTTGATTTAATCTGTTTACAGAGGGCGTACCCGTTTACTTTCGGCATCTCTATATCGGCAAGCACTATGGAGGGATTGAATTTAGCTACCTTGTCCAGCGCCTCCTGGCCATCGTTGACAGAGATGATCTGGTAGTCCTCTTCCGATAGTATCAACTCCACCACTTTTTGAATCGTGATGCTGTCGTCCGCTAATAACAGTCTCTTAGGCATATCCACCTCGCATAAGCATTTTACCCCCCTCAGGCATTATTACCTCGCTTAGGCACTCTTACCCCGCTTAGGCACTCTTAGCTCTCATAAAAATATACAGCACCAGTGATAAACACACTCTCAATGTTGTTAAATTGTTTGAACCCACGCTGTCTGAACCCACGGTTCAACAAGACGAAACTCCTCACGTGCCACCAAAATGGCCAGAACCGGCGGACGCCCCGTCGCCTCTTGATGAACTGCTACACAGGGACATCAGCTTCGTTGTGTTTGATGAGCTGCACCACGGGCAGTCGGCAGCGACGGCACCCATCTTCTGCCACAGCTCAAACTGCCTCTTACAGTCCATGCACGCGTATTCATATGTCGGCATAGTTTAGCTCTCCTTACGCTCCAATTTTTTCAATGTCGCATATACTAACATAATCATGTCTCAATTTAATATATGCCATGAAAAATTTTATATATTCGGGTATGCCAGAAAATTTGACAAACATTTTTTATTTATGCTTAAATAGACAACCTTTAATGGCAGTCCCGTGAGGCTGTAAGGAGACAATATGAAGCTGTCCGCCGCTAAAAGAAACTGTAGGCCGCCCAAAGAAACTGTAGGTTGCTCAGAGAAACTGTTCGTCGCCAGAGGAATTGATATATGATAGGACGAGAACTCCTCAATGAAACTGACATCGCCCGAATGCTCTCCCGCATGGCACACGAAATAATAGAGAGAAACGAGGGTTGTGAGGATGTCTGTATAGTGGGAATTCACCGCGCCGGGGTGTATATCGCAAGGCGTTTGTCGCAGATAATACAGCTCATAGAAGGGGTACTGATTACCGTTGCCTCTCTTGATATATCCTTTTACAGGGACGACCTGAACCTGAGAAAAAATCATCCCATCGTCAGAAAGACCGAGATGCCAATTGATATTAACGATAAGAAGATAATCCTCGTAGATGATGTCCTTTACACCGGCAGGACTATAAGGGCAGCTATGGATGCCCTGAACGACTTTGGCCGGCCGGCGCAGATACAACTGGCCGTGCTTATTGATAGGGGACACAGGGAACTTCCCATTCGGGCCGACTATGTAGGGAAAAATATTCCAACGTCACGGTCGGAAAATATTAAAGTATTACTTAAAGAAGATGCCGAGCAGGACAAGGTGCTCGTCGTTAGAAAGGACGGCAATGACTGATATTTTTTGTTTTAGGGATTCATGGAAAAAGACCTGTTAGATATTAAAAGCGCCGCCACCGCCGACATTGAGCTGATACTTGACACCGCCTCGTCGTTTAAGGATGTCCTGTCGAGGGATATTAAGAAAGTCCCTACTCTAAGGGGCAAGACGGCGGTGAATCTGTTTTTTGAGCCTTCTACCAGAACAAAGACATCATTTGAGCTGGCCGAAAAAAGGCTCAGCACCGATGTTGTCAACTTCGTCGTGCCGACAAGTTCTGTGGCCAAGGGAGAGACCCTTTACGATACGATTAAGACTATTGAGTCCTATGGAATAGATTTTATAATCATCAGACACCAGTTTTCAGGAGTGCCGCATTTTATCTCAAAGATTTCAAAGGCCTCTGTAATCAATGCCGGAGACGGCATCAATGAACATCCCACGCAGGCCCTGCTTGACGCCTTCACAATCAAAGAGAAAAAGGGCGCTATCGCCGGCCTGAAAATAGCAATCGTAGGGGACATATCGCACAGCAGGGTGGCAAAATCCAATATCTACTGCCTGAAAAAACTTGGGGCGGTTATAAGATTAATCGCGCCGCATACCTTAATCCCCCCCGGCATTGAAAACGACGTGGCAGACATTTACCATGACATCGGGGAGGGGATAACCGGAGTTGATGTAATCATGACGCTGAGGATACAACGGGAGAGGCAGACGGGTGGTTTTTTCTCTTCAACCGACGAGTATTTTAAATTCTGGGGGCTGACACGCAAGAGGCTTGACAAGGCCAGCCCCGATGTAATTGTCATGCACCCAGGCCCAATGAATCGCGGCGTGGAGATAGCCTCCGAGGTTGCCGACAGCAGCCACTCCGTAATCAACGCACAGGTAACCAATGGCCTTGCCGTCAGGATGGCGGTTCTTTATCTATTGGACAGCGCGAGGCCAAGAAATTGACTGATAAAGCAAACAGACACTTGAGGTATGAGGAATAACGTATGGATTTAATTATTAAAAATGGCCATATCGTTGACCCTTCGCAGGGGATGGATTTTATTGGCAACATCTGTGTTGAGGGCGGCGTGATAATAAAAATAGAAGATGCCGCCGGTGCGACCACCACGGAAACCACCACGGAAACGACGAAGGTAATTGACGCCTCCGGCCTTTACGTCTTCCCCGGGCTTGTTGACATGCACACGCACTTAAGGGAGCCGGGGTTCGAGTACAAGGAGACCATAAAAAGCGGCACACGCGCCGCCGTCAGGGGTGGCTTTACCAGTGTTTGCTGTATGCCCAATACAAAGCCGGTAAACGACAACGAGACAGTGACTGAGTTCATAGTGAAAAAGGCGATATCCGAGGGTTATTGCAACGTGTTTCCCATAGGGGCGATAACGAAGAGGCAGGAAGGCGCGGAGCTTGCCGAGATGGGCATGATGAAAGACGCCGGCTGCGTAGCATTTTCTGACGATGGAAGGCCGGTAACCGATTCGATGTTGATGCGCCGTGCCCTTGAGTATTCAAAGGTGTTCTCATCGCCTGTTATATCTCACGCGGAGGACTTATCACTGTCCAACGGCGGCGTGATGAACGAGGGGTATCTATCCACGACGCTTGGTCTTAGGGGGATTCCCGCGGCGTCTGAGGTGATAGCGATACAAAGGGATATTGAGCTTGCGAGGCTGACAGGCGGACGGCTGCACATCGCCCATTGCTCAACGGCGGGTGGGGTCAGGGCGATAAGAGAGGCAAAAAGAGACGGGATTGCCGTTACGGCAGAGACATGCCCGCATTATTTTCACTTAACTGAGGCAGAGGCCAACGGCTATAACACCGCCGCAAAGGTAAACCCTCCGTTAAGAACCAAAAAAGATGTCAAGGCCGTCAGAGAAGGTATTAAAGACGGCACCATAGACGTAATAGCCACTGACCACGCCCCTCATCACAGAGATGACAAGCTCTGCGAATTTGACAGGGCGGCCTTTGGAATATCGGGGCTTGAGACGGCTTTTTCGCTGAGCTACGCGCTGGTTAAAGAGGGGCTGTTGACGTTGAATCAATTAATAGAAATGATGACTATCAGGCCGTCGCATATATTAGGACTTGACAAGGGCACATTGAAAGCAGGCGCCGACGCCGATATTGTTATAGTAGATTTAAACAAAGACTTTATCGTTGACTCTGAACAGTTTGTATCTAAAGGAAAAAATACACCATTCAATGGTTGGCGGCTCACTGGGCTGCCTGTAATGACAATCTGTAAAGGCATAGTGAGGTATCACTTTAATAATAACGATTTAACGGCGGTTGGGGTATGAAGAAAAAGGCTGTACTGGTGTTGTCTAATGGTTTGGTATTTGAGGGGGAGTCCTTTGGCGCCGGGGGAGAGGCCATAGGCGAGGTGGTTTTTAACACGGCTATGGCGGGTTATCAGGAGATATTGACTGATTCCTCGTACAAGGGGCAGATAGTGGCGATGACATATACGCAGATTGGAAATTATGGGGTCAACGCGGAGGATATCGAATCAAAAGGCGGACCAAAGGCCGAGGGTTTTATAGTGAAGGAGTATCTGGATTATCCAAGCAATTGGCGGGCTGATGGGGCGCTTGGTAGCTATCTTAATAAACACGGCGTTGTTGGAATTCAGGGCATAGACACGCGTGCCCTTACGTCGTGCCTGAGGGACGCCGGGTCTATGATGGGGATAATCTCTACGGATGGCCGCTATACACCGGCGGCGCTGTTTGAGAGAATCAGGGAACATCAGGGAATCGGCGGGATTGATTTAGTGAAGGAAGTTACGACAGAGCGGCCATATAAGTGGCCTGCCAGTGAGAAGGCCTGGGGTTATGAGGACAGCGGCTCAAACGTGATGCCCATTCATCAGGGACAGTTGAAGGTGGTGGTCTATGATTTTGGGGTTAAGCGCAATATACTTAGGAATCTTGCCTCGGAAGGATTTGATGTAATGGTTGTGCCTGCGGCAACCAGCAGCGCAGAGGTGCTTGAAATGAACCCTGACGGGATATTACTAAGCAACGGGCCTGGCGACCCTGATGCGGTCTCCTATGGGATTCAAAACGTACGGGAACTAATCGGCAAAAAACCCATCTTCGGCATTTGTCTGGGGCATCAAATCCTCGGATTAGCGCTTAACGGGCGGACATACAAGTTAAAATTCGGCCATCACGGCGGCAACCATCCAGTTAAGGATATAGCAACGGGCAAGGTGGAGATAACCTCGCAGAACCACAACTACTGTGTGGATATTGAATCCTTAAAAGGACAGGTTGTCCTCACGCACACGAATTTGTACGACGGCACGCCCGAGGGAATCAGGCACGTGGAGCTGCCCATATTTTCGGTGCAGTATCATCCGGAGGCTGCCCCAGGGCCAAACGATTCCAATTATTTATTCAGGAGATTTAAGGCTATAATAACAGGAGGCCAATATGAGAATTAACAAAAGCGGCATTGAAGAGGGTTCGATGGTAGAAGTCACAAAAGATGGCAAGCCGGTATTATTAGCAAACATAGACGGCAGGTTTTATGCCGTGGGCGGCGTATGCCCGCACATGAGGTGCCACCTTCAGAAGGGCGCGCTTAATGGCGGCATTGTGACGTGTCCATGTCACGGCTCGTCATTTGACGTGAAAACAGGCGTGATGTTGTCATGGGTTAAAAGTATGTCAAGAGACCTTGCGAGATTATCAGGGTTTTTTGGATGGGCAAAGGACCTCAAAAGATATGAAGTGCGCGTGGACGGCGATTACCTGGAAATCTCTTAATTAACATGGCTATTAACAGAAATAATGAGGCCGCCCAATATGACCCCAATATGAATAAATACGAACAGCGCAAGTGGGCACTAACAGACCTGCTGCCATCTTCCGGCGCGCCCGAAACAGAGCCAGAAACAGATAAGATTATCGGGGATTTAACATCATTGGTTTCAGAGATTGCCTCGTATAGGGAGTTCCTGATCGCCGACGTGTCAATCAGTGATTTTACCGCGTTTCTTAGTTTGATTGAGAGATTTGCTGTTGAATCGAACCGCCTTACGGCATATTGCCAGTTGTGGTTTTCTGAGGATACGCAAAATCAAGCCGCGCTTACATTTATGGGGCGTGTGGAGCAACTGTTGACAGATATGTATAATGAGACGCTCTTCTGGGGGTTGTGGTGGAAGTCCATAGGGGATGAGGACGCGGGACGCCTGATGAGCGGTGCCGGTGATTTATTTTACTACCTGCAGCGGGAACGTGCCTTTAAGCCGCATATCCTGACAGAGCCGCAGGAGAAGATAATTAATATAAAGGACATAAACGGTATAAACGCCGTCATTACAATCTACGATATGCTCACAAGCAAATATGTATTCGAACTGGAGGTTGAAGGCAAGAAAATAAGGCCCCTCACGCGCGATGCCCTCATGTCATATGCCCATCATTCAAACCCGGCGCTGCGTGAGGCCGCCTATAAGGAACTCTTCAGGGTCTATTGCAATGATGAGGTAGTCCTGTCACAGATATACGCATACAGGGTACGCGACTGGGCGTCTGAGCATATCAGGATTAGAAATCACGAATCGGCCATCAGCGTGCGCAATCTTGCCAACGATATACCAAACGCGGTAGTAGATACGCTGCTAAGCGTATGCGTGGAGGAATCCCATGTATTTCAAAGGTTTTTCAAGATAAAGAGCCGGTTGCTTGGACTACCAAAACTCAGGCGGTACGATATATATGCCTCCGTAAGACGCGACGACGGGCGGCTCATCCCATACTCCACGGCGGTTGAGACGGTGTTGGACAGTTTTAATAAATTCTCTCCGGTAGTGGGGGCGTTGGCGAAGAGGGTTTTTGACGAGGGGCGCATAGACGCCGAGGA
Source organism: Candidatus Magnetominusculus dajiuhuensis (assembly GCF_046044395.1). Lineage (NCBI taxonomy): Bacteria > Pseudomonadati > Nitrospirota > Nitrospiria > Nitrospirales > Nitrospiraceae > Candidatus Magnetominusculus > Candidatus Magnetominusculus dajiuhuensis. Next base: position 22,280 of record NZ_JBJUSG010000033.1, read on the forward strand.
CAGGATGAATAAGAGGACGGGGGCGTTTTGTTATGGGGTGCTGCCGAATATGACGCCGTGGGTGTTGATGAACTACACTGGGAAACCGCGGCAGGTCGCTACTCTGGCACATGAACTTGGGCACGCGGTTCATGCCCTTGCGGCTGCCGGGCATTCGGTGTTGACGTTTCATGCCCCGTTGCCCCTTGCCGAGACGGCGTCGGTGTTTTCGGAGATGCTGCTTATGGAGCGTATGCTTGCGGAGGAAGCCAACCCCGAGGCAAAGACTGCCCTTATCTGCAGCGCGCTTGACGATATCTATGCCACGGTGCTGCGCCAGGCGTATTTTGTCCTGTTTGAGCGTGAGGCGCATGTGATGTTGGCAGAGGGGAAAAACCCCGTAGAGCTGAACGCACTCTATTTGGAGCTTATGAGAAAACAGTTTGGCGATTCGGTGGAGCTTACTGATGATTTCCAATACGAGTGGATGGCGATTCCTCATTTATTTCACACGCCGTTTTACTGTTACGCGTACAGTTTTGGCGAGCTGTTGTCGCTCTCTCTGTATAACATGTACAAAGAGGAGGGCGGCGGATTTGTTGATAAATTACTTAAAATCTTATCATACGGCGGTTCGGCCTCCCCGCGGGATATATTGAATGAGGCGGGCATAGACATATCAGACGCCGGTTTTTGGCGCGGCGGTTTTCGGGTTATAGACGGGTTTATAGATAAACTGTTATAATCAGGCTATATAATCGGGAGGTACTTGATATGTCAGGAAGACTTACGTATCGTCCGTTTGAATCGCTGATAAATGTCTCAATCGAAGAGGAAAAAAGTGAGATTCCAGCCCCCGTGCCAACCGACATTGACTATTTTTTGACGGCAATGGAGCGAGTCAAAGAGATAAAGGAGTTCAGGGAAATCCCATATTCTCCATCGGCAGTTGCCACACCGTCCCGAAGACCGTCAGACGATATTGATGCCGCGGCTGTCCTGACAGAAATCGTGACTGGCAAGAGCAAGGTAGAGATACGAAACACACAGGAGTACGTGGAGTGGGCAGCAACAGGGCGCGGTGAGGAACGAAATCCCGCCGCAAGAAAGGACCTCTTAAATCGCCTCCATCGGGGTGAGTTTTCTGTGCAGGACTTCTTAGATTTACACGGGTTTACCCTTGAGGAAGCAGAGATAATGGCGGGGGAGTTCATCAGGGATTCTGTGAGGCGGCGGCTGAGGTGTGTGAAGATAATCCACGGCAGGGGGCTGCGTTCGCCGTCTGGTCCGGTGATAAAGGACGCCCTAATGCGCTGGCTCATAGGCCAGAGAAAATACGTCAAGGCCTACGCAACGGCAAGGGGATGTGACGGCGGCCTTGGCGCGGTCTATGTATTGTTAAAGTAATGGTTTCAATTAAGAGGGGAAAACCAAAGTGCTGACAAGATTAAAAGTCTCAGGATTTAAGAATCTCGTAGATGTGGATGTAAGTTTCGGCCCGTTTACGTGCATAGCCGGCGGCAACGGCGTCGGGAAATCCAACCTGTTTGACGCGATATTATTTTTAAGCGCATTAGCAGAAAAACCATTCATGGACGCTGCAATGTTGGTACGAGATAATAATGGCACACCCTCGGCAATTAAAAGTCTATTTCACAGGCACGGGGACAACTATGATAATAAAATGACATTTGAAACAGAAATGATTGTATCGAAAAAAGGTATAGACGATTTAGGGCAGGAAGTAAAAGCTAGTAATACGTTTCTTAGATATTCACTTGAATTGGGTTTTAACGAAGATAAAGGCGGTATAGAGTTGCTAAGAGAAGAGCTTGACCCGATAGAGCTTGGTGATGCTTCTAATCACATCCTTTTCCCCCATGAAAAGGTATGGCTTGATTCCATAGTCATAGGAGAGAGTGCAAGCTCACTCATTTCAACTAAAAAAAATGAGTTTGGAGCCTATATAGAGACTCGTGTAGAACATGGAGATGATTTTGATGAAAGGGTTTTCCATATTCTTGCCAAAAGTATTATGACCAAAAGTTTACCGAGAACAATGCTATCTTCACACAGGATAAATGTTGCTGAGACACCCACAGTATTAATGGCAAAAAAAGAAATGCAATCATGGAGATTACTGCTTCTTGATCCATTGGCTCTTCGCAAGTCCGATGACATCAAATTTAATACGCCAACACAATTAGGGAAGGACGGTTCACATCTTCCCTCAACTCTTTACAATCTATCGAAAGCAAACGGGAATGATGAATCAAGGGTTTATCAGGCGCTCGCCAATCGGCTTTCTGAGCTTATTGACGATGTCTCTGAAATAAGCGTTGACAGGGACGAGAAACGTGAACTGATGACGCTTGAGCTGACTGACCGTAAGGGAACAAAGTTTGCCGCCCGCGATTTGTCAGATGGAACTCTGCGGTTTTTGGCGGCGGCTGTGATTGAGGCTGATGAGCAGATGCAGGGGCTTTTATGTATAGAAGAGCCTGAAAATGGTATTCACCCTGCCCGAATACCCGCGATGATTAAACTTCTTAAATATATAGCTGTTGACGCGAGGTTGCCAGTAGAGGAGGGTAATCCGCTTCGCCAGGTCATAATTAATACACATTCACCGGCGGTTGTCGCCCAAGTTCCTGATGACACCCTTATAATTGCTGAACTCAGAGAGACCATAAAAGATAAGAAGCGATTTAAAATCGCACGGTTTAACTGGCTGGCCGATACATGGAGGGCAGATAATCAGCCAACAATCAGACCTGTGGATAAGGGTACAATTCTTACATATTTAAATCCCGTTGCCTATGAGTCCGAGACGAACTCTGATCGAGTCATTGATAGAGAAGACCTTCAAAAATACCTTCCTTCCTATTCAGAGGATTAAAAATGGGCGAAATTAATTATACTTTATTGGCCGATGGAAGTTCCGATGAAAGACTTATTCCCATTCTTGAATGGTTATTTGATAAACACTGTCCTGACAAATCTGTTAAGGGGAAAATGGCCGATTTTAGCAAATTGCCGAAAAAACCAATAAAATTAGAGGATCGTATAGAAACGGCTTTAGATATGCGTTACTGTGACATTCTTTTCATTCACCGTGATGCAGAGAAAATCCAACACAAGGAGCGAGTGCAGGAGATTCGCAAGGCGATTGAAAAGATACCGGTTAAACCTTCAGCGGCTGTATGCGTTGTGCCTGTAAGAATGACTGAGGCATGGCTGTTAATTGATGGGGCGGCAATACGAAAGGCTGCCGGTAATCCCAATGGGGATATTGCCCTGAAATTGCCAAAGCCAAAAGAATTAGAAACGATTCCAGATCCAAAGGAAGTACTATCCCAGCTCTTAATGCAAGCAAGTGGATGTACCGGAGGGCGGAAGTTAGATAAATTTAAAGAAGATATTTCAGAAAGAGCCTTCAACGTAGCTAAAAATATAGAAGATTACTCAACGTTAAGGAGCTTGTCAGCGTTTCAATCTCTTGAAGAGGAATTGAAGGAAGTTTTGGGCAAAATAAATTGTAGTGAAGTTGATTGATGGAGGCCATTCGTTGGATGCCTCTGACACTTAGATTTTTAGACATCTGAAACATCCCTGTCATGTACCCTGCAAATTGATTAATCATCCCGATTGTTACAGTGAGTGTATCATGCAAAATTGTAGGACGCTACATTTATGTATTGGCTCCTGTCGGGCATTATCCTTATATATCAAGTAGTTATATTCAGGCATGGTTTTTGATTATAGCAGGTATACATATAGGCCATATCAGGCCATTGACTAAGGAGGATTTGATGAAAAAGATCGAGGCCATAATCAAACCGTTCAAACTTGAAGAGGTAAAAGACGCCCTCTCGGCTATCAACATTCAGGGCATGACTATGCTTGAGGTGAAGGGGTTTGGGCGGCAGAAGGGGCACACGGAGCTGTACAGGGGTTCAGAGTACGTGGTGGATTTCATACCTAAGATAAAGATAGAACTGGTGGTGGCACAGGACATGGTAGAGCAGGTCATAAAGACGATAGAAAAGACGGCGTGGACAGGCAAGATAGGAGACGGCAAGATATTCGTCTCGAGCATTGAGGAGACGATGAGAATCAGGACAGGTGAAAGGGGCGAGATCGCCCTATAGCAAAAAACGCTTCAAAAGGAGATGGAAGTGAGAAAGTTTATACTGCTGGCTTTAGTAGGATTGGCCCTGTTTTCAGCGACAGCGGCCTTTGGGGCGGACGCCCCGGCACCCAAGGTCGTAAACAGCGGGGACACTGCGTGGATGCTCGTTTCAACGGCGCTGGTGATGTTGATGACGCCGGGGCTTGGGTTGTTTTATGGTGGAATGGTGAGAAGGAAAAACGTCCTTGGAACGATAATGCACAGTTTCGCTATTCTTTGCATGGTAAGCGTTATCTGGGTCTTATGGGGATATACGCTATCATTCGGGCCGGACAAGGGTGGGATAATCGGTGGACTTGAGTGGTTTGGCCTGAGCGGGGTAGGGCAGGAGCCTTCGGACTACGCACCTACGATACCTCATCTGGTGTTTATGATGTATCAGGGGATGTTTGCTATTATAACTCCGGCCTTGATAACGGGGGCGTTTGCGGAGAGGATGAAGTTCTCGGCGCTGCTGTTGTTTTCGGCCTTGTGGCTGACGTTTGTCTATTCACCGCTCTGTCATTGGGTATGGGGCGGGGGCTGGATAGGGGCAAAGCTTGGGGCGCTGGATTTTGCCGGAGGTACGGTAGTGCATATTAACTCGGCCGTTGCCGCCATTGCCGCGGTGATTGTGATAGGCAAACGCAAGGGCTATGGCAAGCTGCCGATGCCGCCGCATAATTTGACGATGACGATAACCGGCGCGGCGCTTCTATGGTTCGGGTGGTTTGGGTTTAATGCGGGCAGCGCCCTGGCCTCCGGTGGGCTGGCCTCGGTGGCCTTTGTGACGACAAACACGGCAACTGGTATGGCGGCAATGGCGTGGATGTTCGTAGAATGGGTTCACAGGGGAAAACCGACTGCTCTTGGAATAGCCAGCGGCGCGGTTGCGGGGCTTGTGGCTATAACTCCGGCGGCAGGTTTTGTCACACCCATGTCAGCCATAATAATTGGCGCTGGAGCGGGGGTTATTTGTTATACGGCCGTCAGTCTAAGGCCAAGGTTTGGCTATGACGATTCGCTTGACGTAATCGGCGTCCATGGTGTCGGAGGGACTTGGGGGGCGGTGGCTACGGGACTGTTCGCAACAATTGCGGTGAATTCGGCTGGTAAAGACGGGCTTTTCTATGGAAATCCCGGCCTGCTATTGACACAGCTTATAGCGATTGTGTCAACATACGTGTTCGTGTTTATAGCGTCGCTGATACTGCTAAAGATAGTTGATATGATTGTCGGCCTTAGGGTCAGCGAAGAGGATGAGGCAAATGGCCTTGACCTTTCGGTTCACGGCGAAAACGGCTATGACTTCGAGACTTAGTGGGGGCAGCCGTGCTAATAAAAAGGAGGAATATGAAATGAGAAAACTAACACGGGTAAAATTAGCACATTCATTGAGTACTGTTTTATTATCTATGGCGCTATTAGTTGCCATGCTCATCGCTATGTCAGGCATACCTGCCTATGCCGAAGAGGAAAAGGCTGCCCCTGTTGCGAAGGAGGAGGCTGCCCCTGCCAAGGAGGAACCTATCCCTCTTGCAGGCACGGCCGGGCCTGATAACGCCTCTGTCAGTGTGGTATTCAGTGCGTTTAACAGATATATCTACAGGGGATATGAGTTAAGTACCCGCAGCATGGTTTTTCAGCCGTCGGTAACGTTTTCCTGGATGGGGTTTGCGGCAAACGCATGGAGCAACATAGACACGCGTGAGCAGGCGACTCAAAGTTTTGTCCCGGACAGACCCGGCCAGGCAAGTTATAACGAGGTGGATATAAAGCTCAGCTATACGCGCTCATGGGGGGGGGTCAGCCTGACAGGCGGGTATATATATTACGGCCTGCAGTATGCCAAAAAGACTCAGGAGGTTTTTTTGGCTGCGGCGCTGGATGTTATTACAAAGCCTGTCCTTACGGTGTACAGGGATGTGGCGGGATATCCGGGGATATATTATAACCTTGCCTTCAGCCACTCTGCCCCGCTTTCTATGATTATGAAGGATATGACGCTTGACCTCGGCGCGAGCTTTGGCTATGAGCAGGGCACATCCCCCTATTGGAGCACGTATGAGGCGGCATCAACATCTGGCGGCTTGGACGCTTACACGGGCAAAAAATACAGCGCCTTTCACGACGGCATGTTAATGGTCGGCGTAACCATTCCGATAGTAAACAACCTGACCGTTCAGCCTGTGGCGATGTACACGTTCCCCCTGTCGCACGACGCCAGCAGGATGGTTAACGGCGTATCGTATAATCCAAACGGCGCGCTTGACCAGAATTTTGTATACGGCCTGAATCTGACGTATAATTTCTGATAAACAACGGACCCCGCTGCCGCCACCTCTACCCGGCGGCGGGGTTTAAAACTGTATGTTGGGCACGATAAATTTGTTCTCCATCATAAGTAAGCGGTAGTTGTTTAGTTTGTTGCCATTCTTAGTCCCTTTCTGTCATTCCGGCTTGCAGACTGTGTCACAATAGTAAAGCAGC
>NZ_JBJUSG010000034.1:0-28708 GCF_046044395.1 Candidatus Magnetominusculus dajiuhuensis
CATCGGGGCTGTTTGGACTGGATAAAGTGAGGGAGCAGATTAATCACAGGGTATTGAAGAGAGATGGGATAAAAGAATACACGTTGGATGCTGACGCTACGGAGGTAATAGGGGAAAAATAGGAAGCACACTTTACATACAAGGGCAATAAGGGAGCCGATGCTTGGGTTTTTATATGAGGCCAATCTGTGCATATTATGATGAGTTCAGAGAGGGGATGCGGAGAATTGTAACAAAGAGTTAAAAGGTGGATTTGCAATGGAGCGTATGCCTTGTGGCCAGACATATGCCAACGCGGTGTTTTTCAGGATAGGAGTGATAGCGTATAATCTATTTATAGGATTTAAAAGGTTGTCATGTTCTGAGTCGTGGGCAAGGCATACAATAACAACATTTCGTTGGAATCGGAAGAGGTATGTTTAAAAAATGAGAAGTTATGTAATATTAGTTAGTTAGGATAAGTGTTTTATTGTTTATGATACACAACAATGGAATGGCAATATTATAAATGATAAAAATGCCCCAAAAAACCCTTTATATTGGCAGGTGCAAATTCCTATATCGGAGCTTGGGGTAAGCGGTTGGCGCGAAACTTACCCAAACACTATGTTATAATAGCCAATTGTTGTTTAGCTGTCAGCGTTATAGAGGAGATTTAAGCCTTTAATGATTATAGATAACAAGTCGTGGCCTAAGTCAAAGGACTCGCTTATCAGGTTTTTTTTTAACGAGCTGCTTCTTAAGATACTTATCGCCCTGCTTACCTTCGGTGCGGTTTACCTGTTTTGCGAAAAACTTAACAGCTTTCTGATGATCAGGGTTTATATCAACATGAGGTCTTCTTATGACAACAACCCACGGATTTATTTCCACAATCAAAAGGGAGACTTTGACAGAGAGAAGCTTGTAATGGCGCACATTGACCAGTCTGAGGGGTTTGTGAACCTAAAATTCAAAATCCCGGAGGAAATCAAAGACCCCATGGTGATGAGTTTGTTCGTGGGCGAAAAGGAGGGCGTCATAGAGATAAAAAGCATCCGGATGGAAACGCTATTCAAGCGCTACCAGTGGTCTGCCGCCGAGATATTGAAGGAGTTTGTGCCTAATGAAAACATCTCCGGATATGAATTAGTTGACGGCGTACTTCGCATAACTACCAAACGCAATACTCCGTTTATCAGCAACTGGAATATTGGAGGCAAGTACGAGCAACTGCAGCGCTCTATTGACAAGCATTATCTGTCATACGTATTTGGCGCGGGGGCAGCCCTTATAGCCTTTTTCATCTTATCGAAAAAACGCTTTCCAGTTGTTGACCCAAGGGGGAAATCCATTTTCAGCATATCTACGGCGTCGGTATTCGCCTTGTTTATCAGCCTGCCGTTTATGAGTACGATTTTTCTTATAACCTATAAAGTTGATATAACCGAACAGAGAACCCTTGCCAGAAAACCACCGCTGAAAAACCTTGAAGACCTTGCCAGGTTCACCGAGGATTACACCCAATACTATGAAGACAACTTCGGGTTTCGCGAGATGCTGATACGATGGAACAACGAGTTTAAGGTGAAATGGTTAAACACTTCGCCGATGCAGGAACAGGTAGTGTTCGGGCGTGATGGGTGGGTTTATCTGTCCGCATTGAACATAATCAATGACTACAAAGGCATTAAACAGTTTACAAACGCCGAGCTGAGCGATATTAAGCATACCCTGCTGGAGAGACAGAGATGGCTTGCAAAAAGGGGTATGAAATACTATGTGATAATAGCGTCCAACAAGGAGACTATCTACCCTGAATACCTGCCTGATTACATAAGAAAAACCGGAGGAAAGACCAGGGCAGAGCAACTTATGGAATATATGGATAATTCGACAGTTAAAATAATCAACGTAAAAGACGCCCTTGTCAATGCAAAGCCGGGCGGACAACTGTTTCACAAGACCGACACCCACTGGAATAGCTACGGCGCGTTTTGGGCTTATCGGGAAGTAATGAAATCAATGGGCTTCCCCGGCTCGCAACCTATGGACATATCAGAATTCAGTTTACACAAGAAATACATAAAAGGTGGCGACCTCTACAAACTCCTGTCCCTGTCCGACCTTTATACCGATGAAGATATTATCTTTCATCATATAACACCTTATAGAAGCGTGCTGGGCAAACCGGGCGACTACGCAAACCCCTGCTGGGACCCAAACACCCCAATAGTTGTCAAGGAAATTGACGATAAGCGTCTGCCAAAAGTCGTTGTCTTCAGGGATTCCTTTTTTATTAACATGCTGCATTATTTCTCGGAACACTTCCAGCGCAGCGTATTCCTGTGGACGATGACCTTTGATAAGGATATAATAGAGAAAGAACACCCCGACATCGTCGTCACTGAATTCGTAGAAAGAGACATTGACAGGCTGGGCGATAAGAAAATAAGAGAGCTGACCAACCCTGCCACACCAGACAATAAAACCAAATAATCTCCCCGCGTAGAATAATTTTACTTTGGCTTGGCAATTTTACCCCCTTGTCTTGACATCTGAATTAACGAGGTGTTACAATACCTCGAAGGGTCACATAACAGGGGGGACATTTATGGAGAAATGTTTATGGAGGAATATCTATGGCAGATCTAACGATATTGGAAGGTCAGGGAAGGGATGTAAAGCGCTATGTCCTGATAGGTTCATTTTTAGGCGGCCTGCTCGGCGCTACCGCGGCCTTGCTCTTATACCCGCAGCCTTCTGAGAACAGATTAAAGACGATAACAGACATACAACGCGACCTTTTCAGGCCGGTACGGAACAAGTTTCGTGAGATGGTGGAACACATAGGCGATTCCCTGATAAAGGCGATAGACGACGCGGCGGCAAGCGCGGCAGCCGATAAACTCTACGCCGAGGACGAAGACCCCGATTTGAGGGATTGAGTTCAACGCTGATTCAGATGGAGATTGACAAACAATGGATGTAATGCAGTTTTCGCTGTGGGCGGTAGTGGTAGTGTGCAGCGCACCGATATTAATTCAGATAGCGAGGATGATAGGTTCGCTTATTGAGCTGATCAGGACGACGAGCTGTTCACTCAGGGATTTTGCGAACGAAGTGGTGCAGACAGTTAAAACAACTAACCGCATCCTGTCAACGGTTGACGAAATGGTCGTGGGGATAAAGGAACTTGTGTCGTCTTTAAAAGAACTCGGCGCAGGCGCGAAAAAACTTGGTGGGACACTAAAAGAATCGTCCCAATATGTAGCTAAGCTGCTTGGCCAGACAACCGGCCTGATTGCATTGATAAAATCAACCATAGGCATATTTACGAAAGGTGTAATAAAAAAAGGAGAACATGATAGCAAAGGAGGACATAATGACAAAGAATGACCAAAAGGGAGTATCAGGGGTATTTCTTGCCGCGGCCACATTGGTAGGAAGTTTGGTAGGGGCGGCCCTAGGCCTTGTACTGGCACCGCAGTCCGGAGACAAGACCCGCGCTAAGATTCGCGAATCCTATGACAGCGTCGTAGAAAACGTAAACTCTGTCATAAAGAAGGTAGATGATACATTGCCTGATTTTGTAACAAGGGTAAAAACCGAACTTCAGGATGTGCCCGACAATGTAAAATCTGAGCTGTTGACTTTAACAAAAGACACCGAAGATAAAATAAACAAGGCGGTAGAGATGAGCAGCTCATATCTTGCGGACGTAAAGAGCACTATATCCTCGACATTCGACGGAGGCAAGAAGACCCTGTCTTCGACAATTGAAGAAGGGAAAAAGATGGTGTCAAGAAATAAATAAGATCAGAGAAAGAACAAGTGCAAAAGATAATCGGACGAGGCCTCGCCCGATTATCTTTTTTTAAAAGTGCTTTTTTTAAATATGGCTTTAAAAGTGCTTTATAAAGCGGCTCATCAATGTATGGCCTTCGCCAATGAAGTCAGCATCCTTCAATGATGCTATCCCTTCGTCGTAGGAAATGTTATTAGTTTTCACGTTGCGGCTGTCGTATATGACAAACGGCACGGGTGCGTTGGTGTGGGTTTTGAGTGCGATAGGGGTTGGATGGTCTGGCATAAGCAGAATCTTATAATCGCCCATACCTTTCAACAGTCTTAGTACCTCGCCCACAACGAGGGAGTCGAAGTCTTCGATGGCGCGAATCTTATCTGCAAGTCTACCGGAGTGCCCGGCTTCGTCAGGAGCCTCGACATGGATATATACAAAATCCCTGTCATTCAGAGAATCAACCCCGTATCGGGCCTTACCTGTGTAGTTGGTGTCAAGGTAGCCAGTGGCACCGGGTACGTCTATTACCCTCAGCCCGGCGCAGACACCGAGTCCTTTTGTGAGGTCAACGGCGCTTATCAGAGAGCCTTCTATGCCATATTTTGCTTTAAAGAGCGGCATATCGGGGCGTTTTCCCTGCCCCCAGAGCCATATACTGTTAGCCGGGGGTTTCCCAAGTCTCATTCTCTCAATATTCACGGGATGGCCTTTCAGGATTTGCTGCGATTTCGACATAAGTTCTAGTAACAAACAGGAGCTTTCCCCATTTGGTAAATATGACAGTATCGGTTTGCCGGTTATGTCGTGTGGGGGGGTGCAGGACATATCCACCGGGCCATCTTTCCAGACCATCAGGTGCCGGTAACTTATGCCCGGGTAAAAGTGGATTTTGTCGTCGGCTAATCCTTTGTTGACAGCCGTGATTAATACCTTAGCCTCCTCCGATGTTATATGCCCGGAGCTGTAGTCGGCCATCAATGTCTCTTCTTGTGCAAAATCGAGACATACGAGATTACACCTGAAGGCGGCATCGCCTTTATCAAGAGAAACCCCCATGCTTGCGGCCTCAAGCGGTGCCCTGCCGCAGTAGTACTGCCGCGGGTCGTAACCCAGAATACTCAGATTTGCGACATCAGAGCCGGGTGGAAACCCCTCAGGGACAGTCCTGACCATTCCGACGGTTCCCCCTGAGGCAAGCGAGTCCATATTGGGAGTGGCGGCCTTTTGTAACGGCGTCATTGCCCCAATGGCCTCAAGCGGCATATCGGCCATCCCGTCGCCTATCAGTACGATGTATTTCATCCAGCGCTATTCTGACATTATATAAAACATTTTATCAATGGCCAGTTTCACTTTTTTTACCCGTCACAATTGATTTATTTCTTGACAAATTCCTTCCCGATACTCAATAATAGCATTAGGAGCGGTGCAGCTCAGACTGAGGAAGAGGTATCGTGGGAGCTGGCCGTTGTTATAATCAAGGAGGGCGGAGTTATGTCGGACAAGGGAAAGCAGGCGATACTGTGTGTGGATGATGAGCAGGATATCCTGGACTCATTGTACGATACATTTATGGATACATATGATGTAAAGACGGCTATCAATGGTGTTGAGGCATTAAACATACTCACGGAGTCTGAGATAGCGGTTGTCATATCTGACCAGAGAATGCCGATAATGACGGGGGCGATGCTATTGCAGGAAGTAAATAAGATCAAACCCCGCTGTAAGAAGGTGCTGTTGACGGGTTACTCCGACATTGACGCGGCTGTTGACGCCATAAATAAAGGTGCGGTTAACAAGTACATCCACAAACCATGGGATGAGCATGAGCTTATCGAGACGGTTGAGCATTTAATCAAGATGTATAATGCCGACGAATTCATGAACAAGATGATAGAGGACAGCAAGAAGATCAAGACAAAGATAGATAAATGGAAATATCAGTCCGACTTGCTGGAGCAGTTCATAGACAGTTGCCAGATGGGGATATGTGTCGTTGACGCGATGGAGAATATCGTGATGGTTAATAAGCCTGGCCTGAAACTCCTCAAATACGACAGCATTGATGCGATTAAAGATAAAAAGGTAGATACTGTTTTTATTATTGATAGCAATAAGAGACAGGCGTTTCGGGAGTTGTATGAGAAGGGGACGTTTTACCAGTTGTTGGAGGTAAAGCAAGCCGATGGCAACACTGCGGGGTTGCAGGCAAGCCTGACATATCTTACCGATGAGAAAGGCGTAAAGCAGTTAAGAGGAATATTATTTAATTAGCAATAGCCGGAGTTCTGAAGCCGCCAACGAGGGGATAATCCCCCGTCTTGTCGGCGGCAGCCCAAAATAAATAGACAAAGCGTGGCTATATTTACGGGTGAGGGGTGTTACCCTCACGGTAATTTCTTTCTAACGAATAATACAGGTTATCATGGGAAGTTGCAATGGTTTCCAGACTATTCTTTTCTTTGGCTGTCATTCCGGCTTGCAGACTGTGTCATAATTATGTGGAATAATTCGTATTGCATTATCGATAATTATTATCGAAAAGTTATTCCAAGTTGCAGACAAATGAGTTAATTAGAAAACTGTGTGATGATATTTTTCAATAAATTACATTATTCATCGGAGTTTCCATTGATTATTATGTTGTTCCATGCTTAAAATAACTGGATTCCTGCTTTCGCAGGAATGACAGACCAAAGAATATGCAATCTTTGACCTACTTTTGTTATTAGAAAAAAGTCATAGGTCGAAATGCCAATACAGTGATAGGCATATAACCATATGTTTTATATGTTTTGACTTTTTTTGTAAAAAATAATTATGACACAGTCTGTTGTCTGGAATCTATCCTTAATATCTCAGAATATGCAAAATCATCTTGGAACAACCACTTAAGGGACGATTCCGGACAAGCCGGAATGACAAAAAGGGACAAAGATGACAACAAACTAAGCAACTACCGCTTACTTATGATGGAGAACAAATTTACCGTGGGGTTACCCCCCTTCGTCTTTGATCTTTTGTTCTTTAATCTTTAGTACTTCTGCCGTTAAGTTCCTGATAGATGTCATCCGGCGAGATGTCCTCGCGGGCCATAAGGACGAGTGTGTGATAGCACAAGTCTGAGAGTTCTTCAATGATGCGCTGCCTGCCCTGTCCCTTTGCGGCGATGATTACTTCTATGGCCTCTTCGCCGAACTTCTTTAGAATCTTGTCCTTACCTTGTGCGAACAAGGAGCATGTGTATGAGCCTTCAACAGTATGCTCCTTCCTTTCCAATATCAGACGATAGAGTTCTTCAAGGGTGTTTTTTTCCATACACATCTTCCTCTGAGAACACCTTTTCGGCTATTTCTGTGCCGTCACTGTTTCTATAAAAGCAGCTTCTGTGTCCTGTGTGGCAGGCCCCCGGGCCATGTTGGATTACCTTTATGAGCACGGTGTCGCTGTCGCAGTCTATGAGGATTTCCTTTACCTCCTGCACATGCCCGGAGGTCTCGCCTTTTTTCCAAAATTTTCCCCTTGAGCGCGACCAGAAATGAGTATATCCGGTAGCCACTGTTTCACTGAGAGACTGGGCGTTCATATAGGCCATCATCAAAACGGCCGAATCCCGCGCGTCCTGTATTATTACGGGGACAAGCCCTTTTTCGTCATACTTTATTGAAGTCATCTTCTCTCCTTTTGAGTTCAATTATTTAAACTACGTCATCCATTGATGGTTCAGGATGTACGGCGTGTTTTCTTTCGCTTACAAGTTCTCTGTGCGTTTGCTGGAGCTTGTAAACGAGCCTTTGAATGATAAACAGTAAAATATGGTAAGCGGCCTTTGGGTGTTCTTTCAGGAAATCCAGGAATTTTTTTCTGTCGAAACGCAAAAGGACACTTTCCTTTTCGGCGGTTACGTTAGCCGCTCTCTTTTCCTCTTCATATATGGAAGACACGCCGAACACATCGTTGTTGGAGAGTGTATAGATGAAAATCTCTTTGTCCCAGTCATCGGGATTATTTTTTGTTACTCTGAGAAAACCGGAGACGACGCAATAAAAGCATTCAGCCCGTTCACCTTCATAGATTATTCGTTCATTTTCTTTACACATTACTTTTTCCGAAATGATGGCAAGGGCCTCAAGCGACATGTCGCTTATAGATTGGAACATCTTCACGCCACGCAGGATATCGCTCAACTCTACAAACCTCTCCATAGTTTGGCGAAAGGACTTCAACTCTGACACCATAACGTCTTCGGAGATAGTGCCCATGTTCACGAGGATTTCTCCGATATGTGGTCTCACCTTTTCTCTCTCATTGAGTATTTCAGTAACTTGAGCGCGAGTAAGATAGCCCTTTGCAAGGGCTGTTTCCTCGAAAGAAAGGTCGGTGTTTGTCTGCATAGTCAATATCTCATAGACTTTCTTCATATCGAGACAGTCCATGTTAAGGGCGGCCTCAATAAAGGGCGGAGTCTTTTCGCTCTGATACTTGAGGGCATATAATATGTCCTCTTCTGCTATCAGCTTTTTTTTAAGCAGGTAATTACCGAAAAATAGTTTGTTTTCCATCACGAGTTAAGCCACTCCATGTACTCCTCATTGCCTTCCACTATGGGCAGGGCAATGATCTCTGGTACGGTATATGGGTGAAGCCCTTTGACCTTTGACATTAGGGCAGAGAAATTCGCCTTTTTTGCCTTTATTATCAGCAGCAGCTCCTGTTCATCCTGCACCTTGCCTTCCCATAGGAATATGGATTTAATATCATGCACGATGTTGACGCACTTTGCCAGATTTGCGCTGACGAGGGCATCAGCTATGGCCGTAGCGACCGTCTCATCGGGTACGGTTACTAAGACTATGTAAAAATCCATCAGTTCAATCTCCTCCTAAAACCTGAAATAGATAAACGGATTATATGTGCCCGTTGCCAGAGACATTGAACAGAGCAGGAGCACCAGGAAAAGAAACCCTATATACAAACCCGACATGCTAAACTTAAAGATATCAGACAGAAAAAGATTTCCCTCTATTACGATTTTCAGTCTTTCATAAAGCGCACCCATCAAGGGCAAAACCGGCGCAGAGAAAATAATAGCAACGGGAAGGACAATAAGTATCTCATTGTTAAGAAACGCGCCCATCGGATATAACATGCCACCTCCGGCACCAAGTCCGGCCATCGCCTTTAGAAATGCCGCGGCGTATTGAAACGTATCCGCCCTAAAGAATACCCAGCCAACAAGGACAATAGAGAGTGCGTAAACGTGGGCAATGGGTGGCCACACCCGCTTTAAGAGTTTCTCCAGGCCTAGCCGTTCAAGCACCATGAACAGGCCGTGAAAAAGTCCCCATACGACAAAATTCCAGCTTGCCCCGTGCCAAAACCCCGTGCAGAAAAACACTATTATCAAATTCAGATAGAGTCTCGCCGTGCTTACGCGGTTACCCCCAAGCGGCAAGTAGAGATAATCCCTGAACCACCTTGACAACGATATGTGCCATCGCTGCCAAAACTCGCGAATGGATTTCGCTATGTATGGGTAGTTGAAGTTCTCCAGAAACTCAAAGCCAAACATCCGGCCAAGTCCGATTGCCATGTCTGAGTAGCCGGAGAAGTCAAAATATATCTGAAGACTGTATGTCACCACGCCAAGCCACGCAAGAGGCGCTGTGAGTTCATGGCTGGGGATAGCGAAAATCTTGTCAGCGACGCCTCCCATGGCGTTTGCTATGAGGACTTTTTTCCCAAGTCCGAGGACAAACCGCCGCACACCGGAGGCAAACTTATCAATAGTCGTTGCGCGGGTAAGGAGCTGTGTTGCCACATCGTGATATCTTATTATCGGGCCTGCCACCAATTGCGGGAAGAACATGATATAGAGGGCAAGATTTGGCAGGCTGGCCTTTTTGACGTCTGTGTACTCTCCCTTTGTTTGCTTTCTGTAAAGGTCTATAACATAAGACAGGCTGTGAAACGTATAGAAGGAAATGCCCAGTGGCAGATGGACTTCCTTCATGACTATTTTTTCATAACCGGCATAGACTACGAGGTAGTTTAAATTATTAACGATAAAATTCGCGTATTTGAAAAACACAAGAAGAGACAAGTTTGCAATTACCGCGTAGGCCAGTGCCCTCTTAGGGGCAATCAGGTGTGAGTCTTCAAGCAGGAAGGCAAAGAAGTAGTTTATTAAGATTGACAGGAGCATAAGGAGTAAAAACGCCCCTTCTCCCCACGCGTAAAACAACATGCTCACCGCGAGCAGGAATACGTTTCGAACCTGGGTGTTTTTAAGGCTGAGGCCGATAAGCAGCGTCAGCGGAAGAAAGAGAAACAGAAACAGAGGCGAGCTAAATACCATGTGTCAGTATGCCCGCGCAGGCCGCGTCAAAGACGAGCCGCCCATGCTCATGGAATTATCTAACCGCATTGCCATATCACCGTGGGGATTTTAGCCTTTTTCAACCAAAAAACGCAAGAACCATGCCCGGAGGCAATTAAATCCTTGACAATGGCTAAAACAGTGATTTATCATACCCCTTGGAGATTTTCAAATGGTGATAGCGATAGGGAGTGACCATGCCGGTGTCGAACTTAAGGCTCAGATATGTGGGCTGTTAAAAAGTGAAGGCATTGAGGTAAGAGATGTCGGGACGAGCGGCAAGGCGTCGGTGGATTATCCTGATTATGGAGCGAAGGCGGCTGAGGCCGTGTCCAGGGGGCAGGTTGACGCGGCGGTGCTTATTTGCGGCAGCGGGATAGGCATGTCCATAGTAGCGAACAAGTACAAACACGTACGGGCGGCGCTGTGCCACGACGCATTTACGGCAAAGATGAGCAGACAACACAACAATGCCAACGTATTAGTGATGGGCAGCAGGGTAATCACAGAGGAGTTGGCCGCCGAAATACTAAAGGCATGGCTTCACTCGGAGTATGAAGGCGGGCGGCACGAGCAGAGGCTGAATAAAATCTCAATAATAGAGGAATCCATTGAATCAAAGACTTGACGCAATGAAGCAGGCTGACCCTGACATATACGAGGCAATAATGGGGGAGCTGCAAAGGGAGCAGGATAAGCTGGTATTGATAGCGTCGGAGAACTATGCCTCTCCTGCGGTAATGGAGGCGCAAGGCTCAGTATTTACGAACAAATACGCCGAGGGCTATCCAAACAAGAGATACTATGGCGGCTGTGAGTATGTTGACATAGTGGAGTCACTGGCGATAGAACGTGCGAAGGGAATTTTTGCGGCGGAGCATGTCAATGTCCAGGCGCACTCTGGTTCACAGGCAAACATGGCGGTGTTTTTTGCCGCGCTCAGGCCTGGAGATAAGATATTGGGCATGGACCTGCGTCACGGCGGGCATTTAACGCACGGGGCGGCCGTGAATTTCTCTGGAATGATATATGAAAACGTATTCTACGGCGTTGATAAGGAGACGGGCTATATAGATTACGAGGCCGCAAGAGAGCAGGCGCTGAGGCACAGGCCAAAGATGATAGTGGCGGGGGCGAGCGCGTATTCAAGAATAATAGATTTTGAGAGATTCTCAACAATAGCGGCTGAGGTAGATGCGATGTTGTTAGTGGACATAGCGCATATAGCGGGTTTAGTTGCGGCGGGGCTGCACCCATCGCCCGTGCCATATGCGGACTTTGTCACATCATCAACGCACAAAACCCTGAGGGGTCCTCGCGGCGGGATGATCATGTGCAGGGGCAAATACGCTAAATCGGTAGATAAGGCGGTGTTTCCTGGTGTACAGGGCGGGCCGCTGGTGCATGTCATAGCGGCAAAGGCTGTGGCGTTTAAAGAGGTGCTAACCGATGGGTTTAAGGAGTATCAGGGGCGGATAATAAAGAACGCGCATCGCCTGAGCGAGGAGTTAAAGGGCAGGGGATATAAAATAATATCAGGCGGTACGGACACGCATTTGATGTTGGTTGACCTAAGGAGCAAGGGCGTTACGGGCGTAGAGGCCGAGCAGGCGCTTGACCGTGCTGACATAACGGTGAATAAGAATTCAATCCCATATGACGATAAACCGGCAACTGTGACAAGCGGCATGAGGTTGGGCACACCGGCGTTGACGACACGGGGCTTTACAGAGGAGGACATGGCGGTGGTGGCCGACATAATAGATAAAGTGATTACCAACCCTGCTGAGGCCCGTAACGTGGAAGACCAGAGGCAACGCGTCAGGGAGCTATGCAAAAAGAAACCAATCTATGAAAACCTGTAGCGGCAGCGCATTTGACATGAGCCGGGGGGATTAATTACAATAGTGGTTGAAAGGATGGGGAGTCGTCTAATGGCAGGACAGCAGACTCTGGATTTGCCTGTAGGGGTTCGAGTCCTCTCTCCCCAGTAAAAAAGGTCCCATCGTCTAGTGGCCCAGGACGTGGCCCTCTCAAGGCTGAAACACGGGTTCGACTCCCGTTGGGACCACCAAATACTAGCTCAACGCACTTAGAAATGTATCATAACGGATGTTCCCCTTCCTTATTTACCGTTTAGGCGGTTGCCCATCAGGACGCGGTTGCCTGGCGGCGTTGAGTACGCGGCGCAATACAGGGCTACCGAACAACGGGCGCTCGCACAGTGAGCGTGTTTTCTCGGCAACCTCACCGTATGGGTCTGCCCGAATTACGGTAATCAATGCCACCCAGTCAGGAACCTCGCCCCTGTCTATTATGTCCTCAATTGCCGCAATCGTGAATTCCTCATGCGTCAGGTGGCGGTGCTTCATGTGTCAAATCCCTCCTCTAACTTGTCATGGGGCAGTTTTTGGCCCGCCGATAATGGAGCAACACCTAACGCCTTCTCGCAAACAATTAGTAACATGTCAGACAATTTGCCGCATATATCGGAGACATACCCCCATTGATCAAATGGAGGATGAACGCCCTTGTATTGCGCAAGGTCAACTTTATCAAGGTCATAGGGCGGCGGCGCGGCAAGCTGCGTTATCAGTTGAGTGCGCACAACCCACGCTCTGCCGCTCTTTTGCGGGTAGAGTTCATCCATGCTCATCAGCGCATGAGCGGCGGCCTCAAGCCCCATGTGCGCCGTGAGAGCGGCCAAATCGAGGTAGTCGCGCGTTGCATTACGCTGCAAACAGAGAAACGCCTTGATTCGCAGCACTTCCGGCAATGTCGGCAAAACCACATCATGGCCGCCCACATGCATGACCGTGGTTTCCAAAGGCCGCTCACGCCGCAATTGACGCACACCCGTCTCAACGCCATCCAGAGATCCAAGGATTAAAACCGGCCGTTTGACACGAGCCGTCTCCCATCCGGAAACCGCCTCCAGTTCAGACAAAACGGTATCGAAGCGCTCACGGAGATCGGGCAGAACATGGTCGTGGTCAAACGAGAAACGATGCCCAGCGTAAAGTGCTGAAGCCGTTCCACCGACAAGCACAGCCTCAGGCAACACGCTTTGCAGCCGGCAAAGTGACGCCAGCACGGCTTCCCATGCGTGCCCTTTCACACCGGAGTGTTCGTCATTTTGGCTCATAATCCATTATATCACAAAGAGTTACAGATGGCAATGTTTCACTATGCAGACATCATATACCCGAATAAACTCATCGCGGCAGGGTTATCTTTCCCAGTACAACCTCGCGCGCGGCGCCGGTTGCGGATGGTAAATTGCCCGGCATACACCTCAACGTCCTCATCCCCAGAATGGCAAAGCATACCGCCTCTCTTGCCTCCGCCTCAATTCCATATTCGCCGATATTCCTTAATTCAATGCCCCGCAATAATTCACGCAGGAGGCCCATCAGAAACAGATTTTTTGAGCCTCCACCGGCCGCTATAAGCTCATCCGGCTTGTACGGGGTTATTGATTTAAATATTGTTCTGGCAGTCAGGTGCGCCAAGGTTGACAGTATGTCCTCCGGCGGCAGAGAACTCCATCGCGCTACTATGTCCTCGGCCATGCGTGTGCCGAAGAGTTCGCGGCCTGTGGATTTTGGCGGACGCCTCTTGTAGTATGGATGGCTTAGCAGCTCAGTGAGCATGGTTTCGTTTAGTCGCCCCTTTTTTGCCATAGAGCCGTTTTTGTCGAATGTCTGTTTTCCATTTGAGAATATCCTTACGGCCTCGTCCATCAGGGCATTGCCAGGGCCTGTGTCAAAGGCTATGGTATCTTCTGGTCTTTCCCCAATTATCGTTACGTTTGCGATGCCACCGATGTTCAGCACGGCGCGCGTACTTCCCGATTTTTTAAATAACAGGTAATCGGCAAGGGGCACAAGCGGTGCGCCCTCCCCACCTGCGGCCATGTCCTTTGTCCTGAACCCGGAGACGGTAACTATCCCCGTGCGCTCTGCTATTACGGCCGACTCCCCTATCTGAAGCGTAGAACCGCCGCCCTTTCCATTTGGCGGGACGTGGCAGATGGTCTGGCCGTGTGACGCGATGCAGTCTACGTCTTTGGGGTCAACCCCGGCGAGTGCCATTACCTTAAGGGCCGCCTTTGAAAATACCTCGCCAAGCGTAAAATTCAACCTGCATATGTGTTGGGTATCCCCTGTGAAGGCCTGCCTGACCGCGTCTCTTAATTTCTTGTCGTACGGCATGTGTAAGTGTCTTATTACCCTGACTTTGATGTGGCTGCTGTCTGTATCCTTAATCTCCACCAATGCCGCGTCAACGCCGTCATGCGACGTGCCGGACATGAGGCCAACAATCAAAAAGGCGTCTTTTTCTGAAAACCCGCTCAACACCGGAGTGCCTCTCTGAGTGAGCCGCCGGATTTGTCTAATAACCCGACGGCCCCGGCGAAGTCTACGCCCTTTTCGTGCATGACGATGGCCGTTTTGGCATTCCCCCGCGCCCTCTGAAACAGCTCAGCGGCGGGTTGCGGCGTAAGGCCGGTAAGTTCACAGATTATACGCATTGCACGCTTCTTTAGCTTCGTGTTAGAGGGGATTACGTCAACCATATAACCCTTATAAACACGCCCAAGGCGAATCATGGTTATGGTGGAAATCATATTAAGAACCATCTTTGTGGCCGTCCCCGCCTTTAGTCTTGTCGAGCCGGCCACGATTTCCGGGCCGACGGCGATTGATATAATGCCGTCAAGGAAACCGTATGTGTTGTCGCCGCAGGTCAGAAGCCAGCAGCGGCAGCCGCGTCTTTTGGATTCCCTCAGGGCGGATAAGACAAAGGGCGCGCCCCCACTTACCGTTATCCCTATTACCATATCAGCGGCTGTAATTCCTTTGGCGGCACGCACACCCGCAAACTCGTCGTCCTCAGCCCCTTCCACACTTTTGGTAAGGGCGCGCGGGCCTCCGGCAATTATACCGCGAATAACATGAGGCGGTGTGCTAAACGTAGGAGGCATCTCAGAGGCGTCAAGCACACCAAGCCTCCCACTTGTGCCGGCACCGACATAAACAACTGAACCGCCCGCCTGTATCGCCTTAACGGCGTCCTCTACGGCAAGGCATATGGCCTTTTTTGCCTTCTTTAGCGCCCTGGCGATTTTGGCGTCCTCATCGTTCATAAGCATAAATATCTCCGCCGTTGACATGGCGTCTATGTCGGCAGAGCCGGGGTGTAGCTCCTCTGTTGTCATGGCATTATTCTAACATTTTTGTTACAATATATTTCATAACTATGATGAGGATTTTATTAAGATATGCCGTGTTGACGGCAGTTGTCCTGTTTGTCGTCGGCTGTACGGGGGCCACGATTAAACCCGCACCAATATCACAGGCTATGTTTAAGCTTTCCACAGGCCAATATCCGGAGTTCAGCGACGACACCTCCATTGAATCATTAAAGGATGCAATAAAACGAAACCTCAAATATTTAGACGCGCTAAAGGCCGATTACGTCTTCAGGTACGGTGATGATTCCTATACGGCGCGAGAGATAAGAGATTCGCTTGTGTATTTTATGTCAATCCTCGACGCCTCCAGAGGCGATAGCCAGATGCTTAATAAAACTATACGGGAAGAGTTCACGGTATATGAGGCGGCAGGAGCGGACGGCCTTGGCAAGGTGTACTATACGGGATACTATGTGCCAGTACTCTATGGAAGCAGGACGAAGGGCGGACGCTATATCTATCCCCTTTACGCGCTGCCAAAGGACTTGGTAAAGGCAGACGGCGGCAGGGTTGTCCCCTACTACACGCACGAGGAAATCTATAAGGGGGCGCTTGCGGGCAGGGGGCTTGAGTTATTATGGGTGGATAGCCGTGTGGATTTATTTTTTTTGCAGGTTCAGGGTTCAGGGACGATAAGGTTTGAGGATGGCAGCGAGGTAAACGTAACCTACGCGGGATCAAACGGCCACCCGTACCGCCCGGCTGGAAAGATACTCGTTGATGAGAATAAGATCCCGCTTCCTCAGATGTCGCTGGTGGCCATAAAAAAGTACCTCGCCGGGCACCCTGAGGATGTTGACAGGGTGCTGTTTTCAAATCCCAGCTATGTGTTTTTTCGTGAATCGAGGGAATCAGCAATAGGTTCAACAGGGGTGTCGCTTGTTGATGGGCGTGCGATTGCCACAGACAAGAAAATATTCCCACAGGGGGCGCTGGTATATGTATCCACGAAAAAGAGCGAATTCGCAGAGGAGGAAGGCGTAACCGGCCAGAGCGCCCTGACGCGTTTCGTGCTCAACCAGGACACAGGAGGGGCGATAATAGGCCCGGGCCGGGCAGACTTTTTCTGGGGCCGGGGCAGAACCGCCGAACTTCAGGCCGGTTATATGAAATACAACGGCACCCTGTATTTCATTGTGAAAAAGAGGAAATAACAAAATATCCTACCATTATAAAAACGCCTCATTTGCCCGCAACGTGGTAAAAGGTTTATGTCAAGGTGATGATGGCACTTGTAACAACCCGCCCTGATAGGTTATTATCTACACACTATGTTACACGAAAGATTCCCGAACCTTACAACGACCGGCATTGGAAGTCTCCCCCATGAGGATGCAGGGGAGGCGTGTGCGGCAATCATTGAGAACTTTGATATACCGTTTTGGCCTCAACTGCCTCGCAGGTCATTTGCCGAGTCTATGGTCATGCAGTACTCTGAGGGTATGCCTTTTATTAAAATAGATGAATCACGAGAGCGCGTATGGATAGAAAGACAAGAGGACGACGCGCCTCTGAGGCAATTTTACGAGGCATATGCCGTTGAAATGCCCGTCTCGGCCATATCTCCGTCCTATGCCGCAGGGTTTTATGAGATGTGCAGACAATTACAACAAACGCCGTCCCTGCAATCAGGCAAGAAATTACCATTTATAAAAGGCCATATAACCGGACCCCTGACCTTTACCCTTGGATTGAAAGACCGTGACGGCAGAGACATTTATTACGACGAGGAACTCAGGGAACTTGCCCTCATGCTGTTAATCTCAAAGGCCGCGTGGCAGGTAGAGAAACTTAAGGCGCTGGCCTCAACCGTAGTGATCTTTATTGACGAGCCGGTGCTTTCCTCAGTTGGCTCAAGTACATATTTAGGGGTTTCAGAGTCCGAAATCAAGCGGCTGCTAAAGGCGGTCATTGACGGAGTGAAACAGACCGGCGCTGTGACTGGCCTACACTGTTGCGGCAACTGTGACTGGCCGATGGTTTTTGATGTCAGGCCGGACATCATGAACTTTGACGCATATGGGTATTTCGACGCCATTGATATCTACCGTGATGTGATGGCCGACTATGTGTCAACCGGAGGCATGATGGCCTGGGGGATAATTCCTACGACAGACGCGATAAGAACTGAGGACGCCCAAGGGATAAAGAGAAAATTCATGGAGCGTTACGAGAGGCTTCAAAAGTATAACAACTTGCTTGTCTCTAACCTGATACTTACACCATCATGCGGCACAGGTTCGTTGAGCACGGCGGAGTCAGAGAAGGTATTTTCCCTCCTGAGGGGATTGAAGGATTACCTTATGGTAACGCTTTAATGTATCACTTGAGGAGGAGGAACCCGCGATATTTATATCTATTGAAGGCATAGAGGGGGCGGGCAAGACTACACAGGTTCGCATGGTGTCGGAACGGTTGCGCGCGCGGGGCATTGACGTAGTTGCCACATTTGAGCCAGGCGGGACTGAAATAGGAAAGAGGATAAGGGAAATCTTACTTGATAAAAGTTTGCAGCAGATGTCGCCGTTGACGGAGCTCCTGCTATATAACGCGGCAAGGGTGCAGCACATGGTTGAGGTGATTTCTATCGCTCTGGACAGACACACCGTTGTTATCACTGACAGGTTTACGGATTCAACCCTGGCCTATCAGTGCTACGGCAGGGGGCTACAGGAGCGGCTCATCATGGACATTGACAAGATAGCAACAGGGGGCATTCGCCCTGATATGACCGTCTTGCTTGACCTGCCGCCCAATATTGGCCTTGGAAGAAATAAAGATGCAAATAAAACAGATCGGTTTGAGGTTGAGCCGTTGGCGTTTCACGAAAAGGTTCGCGCCGGGTTTCTTGAATTAGCGAATAGTGAGCCAGCCCGTTTTAAAGTCATCAATGCCACGGCAGACACTGCCGTTGTCACCGAAGAGATAGTTGCGGCAATAGAGGAAAGACTGCAATGCCGTTAAATGGATTGATGGGACAGCCGAGGGCGATTAGAATCCTTGGCGGAATGCTTATGACCGGCAGGATAGTTCCGGCTTATTTATTTACCGGTGCGCCCGGCACGGGAAAGAAAACGGCCGCATTTTCCTTTATAAAGGCGATGAACTGTGAAGACGGCGGCTCTGTAAGGGAAGGGAATTTTTGCGGCAGATGCCGCTCTTGTAAAAACACGGACTTGCTTGTGCATCCTGACCTGAAGGTGATGGCCCCTGAGGACACCGTTAAAAAGACCGGCAAGACCGGCAATGCTGACAAGGCTGACAACCCCGACAATGCCGGGCAACCCAAGGAGGCCAGCAGGGTTATACAGATAGATCAGATCAGGGAGGCCGTTGATTTTTTGTCAACCAGCGCTATGGAGTGGAAGGGAAAGGCCATCATAATCAAAGACGCACACGCGATGAATGTTTACGCGGGAAATGCCTTTCTTAAGACGCTTGAAGAGCCTCCTGCGGGCAGTATAATCGTGCTGATTACCAACAAGGAGGATGCCGTATTGGACACTATACGCTCAAGGTGCGTTAAAATACCGTTTGTGCCGCTTTCTTTTGAGGTATTACGGGCGATAGCGGACAAAAATGGTGCCTCACCAACAGACGAACAGCTCGGCCTGTCAAACGGAAGCGCCAGTGCCATGTTAAATGACACCCTGATAAGTGGGCGCAACAGGGCGCTGCTGATGTTCACAGAAATGGTCAACGGAAATAAGACACACCAATGGAAGGACAGACAGGAGATGGCCCTCTGGTTTGAGGCCACGATGTCATTTCTGAGGGATATGGCAGTGCTGAAACTGGGACAAGGCGGCACAGCCCTGGTGAACATGGACAAGAAGGCAGAGTTTGCCAACCTGTGCAAGGCCGTGGATATAGAAGTGATAGTGGATTGTTATGAAACCTTATTTAGCCTGAGCAGGTATTTTGCGGTGAATATTAACAAGGGTATTGTGTTTAACTATACAGCCTTAAAACTGAGAGACGTTTTTGGACGGGTTACACCCTCACAGAGGGGCCGCAGCAGCGCGTCTCAGGGTGCGTTTAGGGAAGGGGTTTATTGAATATGCCTACAGTTGTCGGTATCAGATTTAAGAAATGTGGTAAGATTTACGATTTCGAGGTAGACGGGTTGACAGTAAAGGTTGGAGATTTCGTCGTAGTGGAATCAAGTTTTGGCCTGACCATAGGAAACGTAGCCATAGGCGAGAAAACCATAGAAGTCGCCGATAAGGAGTTAAAAAAGGTCATCCGCAGCGTTACCGAGGAGGACATCAACGCAAAGGAAGGCAACGACTTGCTGGAACAGCAGACAAGAGAGTACTGCCTTGAGAGGATTGCCGCGCGTGTACTTCCCATGAAGCTGGTGTATACGGAGGTAACGCTTGACAGGCGGCGCATAGTGTTTTACTTTACGGCTGATGGCAGGATAGATTTCAGGGAACTTGTGAAAGACCTGGCCTCAAGGTTCAAGACACGAATAGAGATGCGCCAGATAGGCGTAAGGGATGAGACAAAGTTCATAGGGGGAATAGGTATATGCGGCAGGGAGGTATGCTGCCGGACGTTTCTGTCAAATTTTGCACCGATTTCTATAAGAATGGCAAAGAAACAGGACCTTGCCTTAAATCCTGGCAAGTTATCAGGGCTTTGCGGCAGACTGATGTGCTGCCTGGGCTTTGAGGTAGATGATTTCAGGGCAGAGGACGCCATAGTGATAAAGGAAGACATAGCTATAGATGAACTAATCGGGGAAGAGAAATGCGGGTTCTGTATTAACGTTGAAGGTGCGGCGGTGGCACCGCAATCCGACGGCAATGAGGTGTCAGAATCTACCCCGGATACCGCCACGGCGGCATCGAAAAATCGTGACCGCAGGAAAAAGCAATTTATCAGGAGACCCTCCACCGCCACTGCGGCAAAAGAGACGGCTGCGGCAAAAGAGGCATCTGAGACAAAGGCTGGTGGCAGTGCAGACACCACCCCGCAAGAACCGGTAAAACAGGAATCCCCCGCAGACGCATCAAAGGACACACCAAGTGAGACAAAGCCCGGCGAGAAGAAAAATAAATGGAGATACAGGAAATTTAAGGCCAAAAAGAAACAATAACAACACAGAACCGTAACAACACATAACAACACGGAGGTCATACGTTATCATGGAAGAAAAATCTGTGGAAGTAAAATCTTTTTATGTAACAACCCCTATATATTATGTAAACGATGTCCCGCATATAGGACACGCATATACGACGGTTGCGGCAGATATATTGGCAAGATTCAATAGATTGATGGGGCGCGGCGTGTTTTTTCTTACAGGCACTGACGAACACGGCCAGAAGGTACTTAAAGCTGCACAAGCCGCAGGATTAACCCCCTCTGCACATACAGACAAGCTCTGCGAGAATTTCAAAAAACTCTGGACAAGGCTTGACATTACAAATGACGCCTTCATAAGAACAACCCATCCTGACCACATTTCGACAGTCCAGGATTTCCTTCTTCAGCTCTTCAACAAGGGAGAGATTGTAAAGCGCCGCTATGAGGGTTGGTACTGTACGCATGATGAGCGGTTCTGGACAGATAAAGACATAAAGGACGGCATCTGCCCCGACTGTGGCAGGGCGGTTGAGAAGATAGAAGAGGAGAATTATTTTTTTCTTATGTCGAAGTACCACGACAGGCTCGTGACGCACATAAAGGACAATCCCGGCTATATAATGCCCGAATCAAGGAGAAACGAAGTCCTTGGATTCCTAAGGTCAAACGCCCTCGGAGATTTATGCATATCGAGACCAGCCCAGCGGCTCTCATGGGGTGTGCCTATGCCGTTTGACAATAACTATGTGACTTACGTATGGTTTGACGCCCTGATAAACTATTACTCTGCGACGCGCTATTTAAGCGGCAATAAGAAGGATTTCTGGCCAGCCACCGTTCATATAGTAGGAAAGGATATCCTAACAACCCACGCGGTGTTTTGGAGCGCTATGTTGATGGCTTTGGATATACCCCTGCCTAAGCGCCTGTTCGCCCATGGGTGGTGGACTATGAAGGGTCAAAAGATGTCGAAATCTCTTGGCAACGCGGTTGACCCGTTTAAAATAATAGAAAGGTACGGGGCGGACGCGCTGAGGTATTTCCTGTTTCGCGAGGTAACGTTTGGCCTTGACGGGGATTTCTCAGAGGAGGCGCTTGTGGGGAGAATCAATACCGACCTTGCCAACGACCTTGGGAATCTGGTCAGCAGGTCATTTGCCATGCTGAATAAGTTTTTTCAAGGCAAGATACCAACTCCCGACGCAGCGGAGATCGAACTAAAAACCCTCGCTGAGGATATTTTATTGAGCATAGCCGACCATCTCAATAACCTTGCCTTTCATAGGGCATTAGATGATATATGGACGCTCGTAACATATTTAAATAAATACATTGATACAAACAAGCCCTGGGTACTTGCCAAATCCAGCGAAACAGAGGGCAGACTGCGCACGGTTATATATTCATTAATGGAGGGCCTCAGGTTTGTGAGCCTGTACCTCTATCCGTTTATGCCGAAATCAATGGCGATGCTCTACAACCATTTAACGAATGGGGACGCCTCAATAGTAACCCTTCCCGAAGTAAGCCAATGGGGCCTGATTGAAAAAAATATGCAGATTAAGGAGATAGAACAGATGTTTCCAAGGATTGAAACAGAGATCAAGCCGCCTAAAGCCCCTCAAGCCTCAGTGCCACCTCCTAAGGAGGAGGGCATCATAGACATCATAGACATTGCCGACTTCGCGAAGGTAAGGCTCAAGACCGCGAAGATAATTGCCGCTGAGGCCGTGAAAGGCTCAAGCAAGCTCATTAGATTAACGGTTGACTCTGGCGGGGAGCGCCAGGTGGTGGCGGGCATAGGAAAGCACTACAAGCCGGAGGAGCTGCCCGGCAAGACAGTGGTTATAGTGGCAAACCTCAAGCCTGCAAAGCTCATGGGGGTTGAGTCACAGGGGATGGTGCTGGCCGCATCTGACGCCGAAGGGCTAACGCTGATAACGGTAGACAGAGAAATCCCCCCTGGTGCACTGGTAAAATAGAAAAAACCACCGGAGCACTGAGGCCGCCAACAGGCGGCAGCCCAAACGCAATAGACAAAACATTGGCAAAACTACGGGGTGAAGGGGGGGTTACCCCCCCTTCGTCGTTAATCTTTTAAAATCCTTGTCATTCCCAGCTTCGTATGTCTTTATTTTCGCCTTCGCCGCCTTCTGCGCCGTCTGCGCCGAAAGAGTAGAGGTCGTAGTCGCCGTGGTTACCGGGGAAGACGTAGTGATAGGGGCGTTTCCATGGGTCAGACGGTACACTTTTCTTTAGATAAGGGCCGTCCCAGCCGTCAGCGCCGGGGTTTTTCTGAAGGGCGTCGAGACCTTCCTCTGTTGAGGGGAATCTTCCCGTATCTATCTTGAACTGCTCAAGGGCCTGGCCGAGAAGCTCTATCTGTGCCCTGGCGGCGGATTGTTTACTTTTTCCAACCTTATTAAACATGCGAGGGGCAACCAGTGCCGCCAGAAGTCCCAGTATCAGCATGACTACCAGAAGCTCAATCAGCGTAAAGCCCCGTTTATCTTTTAATACCAGCACATCCCTCAAATTCAAACCCTACCCTCCTCTACAAGTATGGTAGCAAAAAACTATCAGAAAAATAAAGGGCTTCCCTAAAGCAGGGCGTTTCTCATCGCGTAGAGGTACCACCTCAGGTACTTGGGTGACCACTTAATTATCTTAAAGCGTGATTGGCCTTTCTCTCTGTCGTGCCAGATGGTTGGCACTTCGGCTATGCGAAATCCGGCAATGTGTGCCTTGACTACAAGCTCAAGTCCGATTTCAAAACCGCCGTCGCTCTCAATTTCAAACGTTTCAATGACCTTTCTTCTGTATAATTTATAGCTGTTTGTCGCATCATGCGTTGGAAGCCCCGCGATAACCTTTAAAGACAATCCCGCCGCTTTCGATAAATTTTTCTTTATTAACGGGCCGCCTACCTGCCCCCCGCCCTTTACATACCTTGAGCCACACACTATGTCGCAGCCCTCTTCTATCAAACGATACATCTTGTCAACATCGGCATAATCGTCTGACATGTCTGCCATTGTCACGAGCAGACAGTCCCCGTCGGCGGTCTTTAGGCCCGTTTTTATAGCGCTTGCCACACCTCTTTCCGGGTTTCTCATAAAACTTATCGGATGCCTTCGTTCAATAAACCGCCTTGCCGCGGGCAGCGTGTCGTCCTCGTCGAAATCATAAACAAGATATATTCTGTGTGGGGTTGTGACCTTCTCGTGTATCGCGGCCAGCACCGTGGCGATGTTCTTCCCTTCATTATAAACGGGGATGATAATAGCGAGGGGCAATTCGCTCACTTGCCTATATGCCGCCTATCTCTATTTGTGCCTTAATCCACGGGATAACCTCGTCGAGGGCGGCCTCAAGCGATGTCCCGGCCTCAAACCCTAAGACTCTTTTAGCCTTTTCCACGTTGGGAACCCTTTTTTGCACATCGTATTTAAACGGGTCATCGCATGTGTATCTAAATGGTTTATCTGTGTTAATTTTATTCCAGATCAACTCCGCCAGTTCAAGGACTGTTGTTGAGCGATTAGTTGAGATATTAAAATCCTCGCCCACCGCCTTTTGGCTCTCTATGCACAGGCGGATACCGCGCACAAGGTCACCGGCATAGGTGTAGTGGCGCAACTGGTTTCCCTTTCCGAGAATGTGAAGCGGGTACTGCCCCTTGAGTACTTTCTGAACGAGGTCAGGGACGACGTGGCTCATGGCAAGCCTGACGTTTCCGGAGAGGATTTCCTTTTCCACCTTTGCGCGTTTCTCACCTATGCCTACCGCGTTAAATGGCCTTATTATTGTGTATGGGAGTTTGTACTGCTCATAGGCACCCTTTGCGAAGTACTCACAGGCCAGCTTTTGAAAGCCGTACGTGGACAACGGTGGCGGGCAGTTCATCTGTTCCCCTTCGGGGGTTGGATAGTTGTTAGTGCTCTCAAACACCATAGAGGAGGATATGACGTTTATCTTCTTTAGTTTCCTGTTTTGAAACGCCCAGATAGCGGCGTCGAATGCCGCGGCGGTTATTCTCTCGTTTTCGGCGATTAAATCATACGCCAGCTCGTGAAACAAGGAAATACCACCTATGATTGCCGCAATGGCCACAATTTGATCGCAGTCCGAAAGCAACTCTTTGAGCAGTTCAACATTCTTTGCGTCACCCTCGACGAAGCGGAACCCGGTGTTGGAATCGTAAGATTTTTCCACCTTGCCGTATTTTGAGAAATTGTCTATCCCGATGACTTCGTGGCCGTGTTCTAAAAGCTCGTCCACAAGGTAACCGCCCACAAACCCGGCCGAGCCGGTTACAAGAATCTTCATATCGTCTCCTTAATCTGTTTTTAAACCGTCATGTGCGGCGTTGAGCGCATATTTAATCTGGTCTATGGTTGTGGCTGCCGTGCCAACCTCTCCGACTACGATGCCCGCTGCTAAATTAGAGATTACGGCAGCGTCATACATGGACGCCCCTGAGATATGAGCCAGAGTAAACGCCGCTATTACGGTATCTCCGGCGCCGGTAACATCATAAACCTCTTTGGCGGCCGTTGCGATGTGATGGATTTCTTTGCCATAGAACAGGCTCATCCCCTCATCCCCGCGAGTTATTAAGACGGCGCCGCATTTAAGGTCTTTGAGGAGTTTAAGGCCTGCCTTTTCAAGGGACTGCGTATCGCGTATTGATATGCCGGAGCCTTCTGCCGCCTCTTTTTTATTTGGAGTTATGAGTGAGACCCCTTTATAGTAATGAAAATGCCCTACCTTGGGGTCAACCGCCGCGAAGAGGCCGCCTGTGGCCTTGGCCTGTTCCATCAGGAACTTAATAAGCTGGGGCGTTATGACACCTTTTTTGTAGTCAGATATGATGATGCCGTCGAATTTATCTATATTTGAGGCGATATAGCCGGTAATGCTTCTGAAGGTTTTTGCCCCAATCGGCTCGCGGTGTTCCCTGTCAAAGCGCACTATCTGCTGATTATTGGCAATCACGCGTGTCTTAATGGTAGTTGGGCGGCTGTCATGGAATACGCCGGAGATGTCAATCTTTTTTTCATTTAGGAGCGAGCACATAATATCGGCCTTGTGTCCGGTACCTATTATGCCGCAGAGGCAGCAATGGCCGCCGAGTGAGGCGATGTTATTGGCGACATTCCCCGCCCCGCCGGGCAGATAAGTCTCGAACTGCACGTCAACAATCGGCACAGGGGCCTCAGGGGAAATCCTTTCGGCGTTACCCCATACGAAGTGGTCTAAAATAACATCGCCGATAACAAGGATACGCTTGCCGGAGAAATTATCAAGTATTTTATTATAATCCATCAGCTTACCGGAGCACGTCATTCTATGGAAAATAACACTACAAGGTTTTTAATGTCAATAGGGAGTCTCTGTAAAGAAAGAAAAATACCGTGTGGATATGATATAATACCGCGTGAAGGGGATAACGCTGACAATGAGATTTAAAAAAAAAGGAGACCACGATTATGAGTTTTAAAGAAGCCGTTGAATCCGGTAAATTTGTCGTTACGGCCGAGGTCGGTCCGCCAAAGGGCACCGATATAGCAACGATGATACACGACATGCACATACTTAAAGGCAAGATAGACGCGGTAAATGTTACAGACAACCAGTCTGCCGTGATGAGGATATGTTCGCTTGCCGTATGTAAAATAGCAATGGAACAGGGGCTTGAGCCTATTCTTCAGATGACCTGCCGCGACAGAAACCGCATAGCACTGCAGTCAGACCTGCTTGGCGCGTCGGTGCTTGGCATTCACAATGTCCTATGTATGACCGGCGACCATGTTACGGCGGGCGACCAGAAGGGCGCGAAGTCTGTCTATGACATTGAGTCTGTGCAGCTCCTTCAGCTTGTTGAGTCCATGAACAAGGGCAAGGACATGTCTGGAAACGAAATGAAGGGGGCGACGAGTTTTTTTCAGGGCGCGGTAGTCACGCCGGAGTCAAACCCTCTTGAGCCGCAGTTGATGAAGTTTGAAAAGAAGGTCAGGGCGGGTGCGAATTTCTTCCAGACGCAGGCCATCTACGACATTGAGAAGTTTAAGAGTTTTATGGCCTTTGCCAGAGAGAAAAACGCGCGGGTGATGGCCGGACTCGTGGTGTTAAAAAGTGTCGGCATGGCAAATTTTTTAAATAACAACGTACCCGGCATAAAGGTCCCGGCGGAGTTGATAGCCGAGCTAAAGGCGGCGGGCAAAGAGAAGGCCCTCGACACGGGGATGAGCATCACGGCGAGGCATATTAAGCAGCTCAAGGAAGAGAAAATCTGTGACGGTGTGCATATAATGGCCATCGGCATGGAGGACAAAGTCCCTGAGATTCTTCACAGGGCGGGGCTGTTATAAAAAAAATGCCAAGGGCGACGATACAGCATTTCAGGGATAAGAAACAAAAGGGGCAGAAGCTGACGCTGATAACGGCCTATGACTATACGTTTGGGCGCATAGTGGATGAGGTCGGCTTTGACGGCGTGTTAGTTGGAGATTCCCTCGCTATGGTAGTGCAGGGGCTTGACAACACGCTGCCTGTGACGATGGATGAGATGCTCTATCATACGAGGCTCGTGTCCAGAGCGGTTGAGAAATCTATGGTAATAGGGGATATGCCCTTTATGTCGTATCAGGTTTCGGTTGAGGACGCGGTTAGAAACGCGGCCAGATTTATAAAGGAATCCGGCGCCCAGGCGATTAAAATAGAGGGCGGCAGCGAGATAGTCCCTCAGGTCAGGGCGATAGTGCGTGCCGAGATACCCGTGATGGCGCACATAGGGCTTACCCCGCAGGCTATATACAGGATGGGCGGCTACAAGGTGCAGGGAAAGACTGAGGAGGCGGGCAGGATTTTAATAGATGACGCCAAAAGACTTGAGGACGCGGGGGCGTTCAGCATAGTGCTTGAGGCAATGCCCGGCGCGTTGGCCAGTCAGATAACCGCTTCTTTGTCCATTGCCACAATTGGCATAGGGGCCGGCGCTGGCTGCGATGGACAAATCCTCGTGCTTCATGACGTGCTGGGGCTTTTCGAGAGGTTTGTACCAAAATTCGTAAAGCGATACGCCAATTTAAAAGGTGAGACCCTCAACGCCCTGAAACAGTACAAAGAAGAGGTAGAACAAGGGATTTTCCCTTCCACCAAAGAGAGTTTTAGTTAGGAATGACGCTATGGGTGAGACAAAACTAAAGGTAATGCTGTTAAGACATACCCCTGAGCCTGAGGAATTAGTGGCAATGGCCGCCAAGCTCTGCTACAGCCCTTCGGACATAGAGGGGTTGAAGAAAAAGATAACAAAAAAGGACCAGCGGGGTTTTATACAAAAACTAATGGATATGGGACACCTCAGCCCAATAGAGCACTCCTCGTTTACATTTGCCATTGAGGGCATATCGCGCGCGTGTTCGCACCAGTTGGTGCGCCACAGGCTGGCCTCCTATAGCCAGCAGTCCCAGCGCTATGTCTCTATGAAGACAGGCGAAGACGACTCATTAGACTACATAGTGCCGCCATCTATCGGCTCCGACAAGACCCTCAAAAAGATATTTGATGACTTTATGAAAGAGGCACACTCCGCCTATGCACAAATATCAAAAAGATTGAATGAGCTTGGCTATGAAGGCGAATCCAGCAATCAGGACGCGCGCTTTGTGCTTCCAAACGCCTGTGAGACCAAGATAATCGTAACCATGAACGCCCGTGAACTGCTGCATTTTTTCCGGCAGCGTTGCTGCAATCGGGCGCAGTGGGAAATCCACGCCGCAGCAGACGAGATGCTCAGGCTTGTGCAGACGGTATCCCCGACGATTTTCTCAACGGCCGGCCCTGACTGCGTAAGCGGCAACTGTGCCGAGGGCGTGATGACCTGCGGCAAGTTAACAGACGTTCGCAGCAAGTACAGGATATCACAGTAAAATGTAATATATACTAGTAGCCCGGCAGGGCAATCGCATTAGAAAAATTAGGCAGAAATTGCCTACACTTTTAGCGCTGACCGATGGTTTCCTGGATTCCTGCTTCCGCAGGAATGACAAAAAAAGAGAATGGCATGATATTTTTGGTGTTCATTTGTTCGGCTTTGTCTGTCGTTTTCATATTTTTTATTCTGTCATTCCCGCGAACAGACTGTGTCACAATAGTAAAGCAGCCCCCCCCCCCCTTTTTTTTTGAG
>NZ_JBJUSG010000035.1:0-21383 GCF_046044395.1 Candidatus Magnetominusculus dajiuhuensis
ATTATACTATACATACTACCAGTATCGTTCTTGCCTTCACCGAGAATCGCTGGACAAAGTAAGTCACAGATGACAGAAATATCAGGGCTATGCTGAAATACAGAAGCGTTAATTTCGTAGAGAATTTCACAGTCACTCCTCTGTAACCAATTTTATAAATTTAACGCCGATAAAACTAACATCCCTCACACCTCTTGAAGAGTCCAAAGTCATACGCACATTGATAGCCCCCGCCGGACAGATTTCCCGCACCGTCAGCACCGCATTGCTAACAGTTAGCATCGGGGTTATATTACCATTAAAATATGTTTTTTTTCCAGAACCTTGAATCAACAAAGGTTATTTCCAGCCTATCCCTGCATAGAGCCAGCCGCCATTATAGGTTACATAAACATTTCCATCAGGCCAGGCCAAAATACCAGTACCGTTGGTAAACCACTGGACATAGTATGTACCGCTTGCAGATGACCCCGCAGAGATATCCCCCAATTTCGCACCGAAAAAGGCGCTGAATACATATGTGTATCTGGCAATAGCATCTACGGCTGCTGTGTAATTTGGTTCTGGTGGTTGTGGCGGTCCTATCAGTGGGGTTTTGATGGGTGGCGCAAGTCCTATGAACACCACCAGCCCATCACCGCCGGGATTAGTCTGCACCGGTATACTTTTCCAGTTATTGGCAACCCATACATTGCCTGATGGGTCGATGGCCACTCCGGTATTTCTGACAAGGGCGTCGCTGGTGTAACCTGTACCTTGTGAGATGGGGTCTCCTGTGCGATAGCCCGTTGGACAGCGCCAGTGTTTTGCCCCGCAAAGCTGTGTCAGTCTCTGGCCTTCAAAATTAGCTACCCAAATGTTGTCATCGCCGTCTACTGCAATACCCCACGGCGTAGTCAGCCCGCCGCCCACAAGCTGCTGCGGCAACCGGCTGTCGCTGCGTATCAGGGTAACTGAGCCGCCAAGTGAATTAGCCGTCCAAACGTTACCAAGACTATCGACGGCGATTCCCAGGGGGGTTTTAATCCCGCCTCCCGTAAACGGTGAACCTGTCAATGGGGAGCCGTTGGGGTCTATCGCTACAACGCTGTCATTGCCGGAGCTGGCTATCCAGGCGTTTCCCTTGCCGTCAATTGCCAAACCGAAGGGCTTGTCTAATCCCACGTTTTTGAACATAAGCGGGGCATTAGGGTTTCCCAGAGGATACTGCGTAATAGAGTTATTGTCATAGTTGGCTATCCAGATGTTGCCCGATTGGTCTGAGGCCGTCCCCTGTGGTGAGCCGATGCCGCCACTGGTAAACCCATTATTTGGGGAAAGCGCTACTCCAGCCGCGCTGAACTTCGATACGCTGTTTGAAGCTGGCGGGGTAGTGCAGCCCTTTCCCTGAAAGCCGAAGTTGCTGAGCCATACGTCGCCGTTTGTATCAATGCCGATGCCAAAACCAGTGCCGTCGATGCCGCCGCCGCTAAAAGGCGCGCCCAAGGCGTCAGAACCCGTAGGGGTGAGTTTCATCACCAGTTTGCCGCCGCAGACCGGCTGAAGGGGGTCGCTGTTGAATTCATAGTTATTAGTAACCCATACGTTACCATCCTTATCTATTGCCATGTTGCCAGGGCCGTCGAACTCACTGCCGTTGCCGATGTATTTTATGGCCAGCGTCCAGGCATCAGGGGCAGATGATAGGGCGGGGCTGTATGGGCCTACATTTGACAGTGCGTAGAGTGGCCACACATTTTGCCACGGGTAATGGGCGATATTTACGATGGCTTGCAGGGTATCCTGCGGAGCGCTGCCACCCGGCGGTGTTGCCAGTGCAAAGAGCGGCGGGCATACTCTGGGCATACCCACGCAAGAGGCAAGCAGATTGGCCAATGTGTTGAATTGGGACATTGCTGAAGTCGCAGTCCCGTTGGGTGAACTGGACAGGACAGTGCCTGCATTACCCGTTGTAATATCAACCAGATTCTGTACTACTGCCGCCGCATTTTGCAAACCTGGCGATGTTCCCGATATATTGCCGCCGCTGATAAACTTCGCCATCGCATAGGCCGTCGCCACAGTAGTCCTTTCATTTATAACGACATTGGCTGAAACTGAGGCAGAGACCGGGGCCGTTCCCAATACTGTGGCAAGTCTGACGGGACTTTCCATGATATTAATGCCCCCATCCGCAATCATATACAGTACCGCGTTGGTGTCTGTTGGCGGCGTATAGGAGATGGTAAAATTCCCCTTAGTGTCGCTTTGCGCTGTTCCAAGAACAACCGCCGGCATACCGCGCTGAGCGCCTGCGCGATAGAGCGTAACCGAAGAAGAGGCAACCGGCGTCTGCCCGTTTATGACCACACCTGTTTGCTCTGCGGCATAAGCGGACAGGCAAAAGGCCAACACGACCATCGCTACAATTGCTGTAATTTTTTTCATTAACAATATCTCCTTTTGGTTTGCTAAACGCTACCAGCATTTCTCACGGAGTCAAGTTGTAGTTGTACCGTTCGATCTGAAAACAATCGCATCTCACGCCTACTGCTTCCACGCGGTGTCAAGCGAGTGCCACACACCGTTAGCGTAATAATACAAATAACCGTCAGTCCAGGCTATAATTGCCGTGCCGTTTGTAAACCATTGCACGTAATAATTCCCGTCAGAGGTTGTACCCTGCACAACCGTGCCGGATTTGCTATCAAAGAATGACTTATGCGTTAGATACACATAATCTATCAACAAGGTTACCTTTATCAATTCGGGTTTCCACGGGGTTTTAAGCTCGTTCCATGTGCCGTTAGCATAGACGTATAAGTAACCGTCTGTCCCTGCTAAGATACCGGTACCGTTTGTAAACCACTGGATGTAGTATCTGACGCCGTCAGAGGTTGTGCCAACCTGCAGTTCACCGGATTTTGTGCCGAAAAAGAAGGAGTACTGGGACGAAAGCGAATCTGTGGCGGCAGCGGCGGCCTGATAATTTATTTCGACGCCGGTATAAATATATCCTGTTACGTTATTGCTGGTACTACAGAGCGCAACGAGTTTTGTCCCATCGGAAGAAGATGCCAATTGACCCCATGTTTGAGATCCAGCGCCCGTTTCAGCCGTCCATGTAGTTCCAGAATCCACAGACGTATAAATATAGCCACTGTTGCTGGCAGCAGCAAGTATGGTACCGTCCGAAGACGAAGATATGCTCACCCAATATGAGGTTAAGGCAGACAGTGTGGACCATGAAGCCCCTGAGTCTGTTGACCGATATATACTTCCGTTATATACTACGGCTACGAGTTGTGTTCCATCCGAAGATGACGCTATGGATTTCCAATCTCTGTTTCCGGCTCCAGATTGCTTGGTCCATGTAGCGCCGGAATCCGTAGACGTATAAATACATCCGCCGAGGACAGTAGCTGCCAGCTTCGTGCCATCGGACGATGATGTTATGGAACTCCAAATTTGACAACTTGAGCCAGTCCTTTTTGTCCAGGTAGAACCTGAGTCTGCAGAAGTATAAACATATCCATATTCGCACGACGCACTACCATCGTACTTATTTGCAACGGCAATTTTCGTGCCGTCTGACGAGGTTGCAACCGCAGTCCATTCCTGAAGCATTGATGCATATTTTCTGCTAAAACTGGTGGCGGAATCTGTTGATATATAAATATTCCCATTAGATGTTACACCGATGATCTTTGCACCATCAGATGATGATGCCATGGCTACCCAATAATCATACGTTGCAGTAGTTTGCCCTTGCGTCCATGTAGCACCGTAATCCGCAGATATATAGAGATGTCCATTCGTTTCATAAACGTTCGACCCGGCAGCAATAAGCTTCGAACCATCTGACGATGATACCACTGAATACCATGTTCTGGTGCTGGCATTTATTTGCTTTGTCCACTTAAAGTTGTCTGCATATGCCTTGCTGGTCATCATTAATACGCACAACGCCAGTAGTCCGCACATGAATAGTTTGCCCATAGTTGATACAACTTCCCGTCCGCAGGTAATGTTTATAACTGCACCGCTGCTATTTCCTGCCAATGTCTTCATTTGAATCCTCCTTGTTGCCCTCTTTATGTTGAAAGTTAAATCACGGCGTAATAATCACCTGTGGCGTGAGCAATGTGTCGGGGTTTGCGCCTGAGGTCGTGCCGGGTTTGACATAGGCGCGCTGTGTAACTGAAATCCTGCTTGACAGCGGCAGGTCAGTCGTGTCAGTGAGCGCCACACAGTAGTCAGCGGCATATTCACACTGGCGCGAAATCAAGGTTACGTAAAGCATTGGCAGTTGTGCCTTTAGCGCGTTAGAGGCACTGTCGTAAAGATTGAGTTGTCTTAGAACGGCCTCGGCAGACCCGGTAAGCATCCCGCTGTTAAACCCTACGGCCTGAGGGTTGGTCTGTGAGGCGCTGGCAACGCCGTCAAAGGTATCCATATTGTAAATTGCAAGGCTGACGTAGCTTGCCGCACCGGTCAACGCATGGTTTACCCCTGTTACGATAGCCAAATCTGTACCTTGCAGCTTTCCAATGATACCCAGACGATAGGCGTCTGTATCCTGGTCGTCACCTAAACAGGACGTTCCCTTAGCGATGCAGTTTGCTCCGGCCAGACCTATCAGTTCTCCGGTGCTGGTAACATTGTCGCTGGTAATCATATTCTCGGTAATTGTCGGGCGTTTCTTTGTCACCTCAAGCCATCTTGCCAATATCGTTGACAGCTCAGACAGCGAGGATTGGTACATAGATTCGCTGCTGCCTTCTTTTGGTGTATACGCGGGGGTTGCATAACGCGATACAGGAACGTTTAGATTAGAAACCCTGTATACTAAAATATTGGTCTGCACCGTTTGTTTCCACAGATTGGACAGTGTTTCATTGTCAGGAAGGGCGTAACGAATCAGGGTGCCGAAGTCGTCGGCGGAGGCGCTATGTCCTGTAATGATGTTGGCGCCTATCGGTTCTGTAAAGATAAGGTTCGTGTTTAATCCACTGGCCTTTGCATCGGCAACAAGTGTGTCACGCAGGGTCTTGTTAGACGTCGTTATGTAAACCACTGAGCTGCCGTCCCATTGAATACCTGCCTGTCTGCTAATAACTACATTGTTTATATCGTTGCCGAAACTGCCAAAGATTTCCGCACGCGAGGGGTCTGGCGTATACGCACCCGGCGTTATGTTGTCGTTGGTATAGATGGTGGCATTGCGGCTGAAGAGATAGCCTTGATAGCCTAAATAGGCCGCTCTGGGCGGCAATTTCAGTATGGTTACGAGGGCGTCGTTATCGGACAGGCGGTAAAACATGTTCGATTGAACACCGTTAGGACTAGTAGAGTAGAAGTCATTCGTGTAATAGGTATCCATATAAGTATCCGCAATAGGTACTTGTGGTATTATATACGGGGCTGCCGCGTTATTGCCGAAACAGGTTCCAAACACACTGACTATTTTTTCGCAAGCGGCATTATCCACCACATAGACGTTGCCTCGTGAGACGCCATACCCCTTCAACGGCAGCGTACTCATCCAGGCTATCCACGGCAACGATGTGTCTGAGACAGTTGTGTTTGAGGCAGTTATATTAGAGTTCCATATTGTCCACATGCAGTTCCAACCGGTACCGTTCCAAAAGTAAATATACCCGTCTGTCCAGGCTAAGATTGCTGTGCCATTTGTAAACCACTGGACATAGTATGTGCCGCTTGCCGTTGTTGCAGTTGTGACATCTCCAAGTTTTGTTCCAAAATACCAGGGGTATAGATTGTAGGTTTCATTAATCATAGCGTTAGCCTTCCAGCTTATGCCGAGATAGTTCCAACTGCTGCTGTCCCAGTAATACATATAGCCATCCGACGAGGCTAAGAGTGCTGTGCCGTTTGTAAACCATTGGACATAGTATGTGCCGCTTGTGGTTGTCACAGCGGTGACAGTTCCAGATTTTGCTCCGAAGTATGAAGGATATTGATTCGATAATATATTGATTTGCGCGCTTGCCGCGTTGCTGTCTTCATTAGCGTCATTTATAGGCAACTCCGTAGAGGTGTGTTCATAACCTGCGCTGCCAGCAGACAAAGGATTAAGACAAAAGACTGTTATTAATAAAAGTACGGCGATAGAAACAACTGTTTTACGCGGCTTTCCAACGGCCATGAGTGAATTCCTCCCATATTTTTTTAGCTCAGGCGATGCCGCCAAAACAATGGCATCAATTGTAATAGTGACATCAATTGTAGTAATGTATATTAAACTTTGCCTTGTAGTCAAGGACTGAAAATATGGACAGCGACAATTATTCTTTCGTACCAGACAGTGTTGTCGCTGTCCCTTTTTAGCCCCCCGCTGCCGTTTCAGATTACATGTTTATTGCCAGCTTGTCCCAAGATAGTTCCAACTGCTGCCGTTGCTGAAATACATATACCCATCTATCCACGCCAAAATTGCGGTACCGTTGATGAACCACTGGACATAGTACACACCACTTTCCGGTGTGCCGCCTGAGGCTACGCCGCCGTTTTGGGCACCAAAATATGAGGCGTACTGTGAATAGGTTGAATTAATGGCGTCGGCAGCCTTGCCTGAACCACCCGCTATATCCCTGACGAGGCGCACGAAGTTAAGCCCACGAAGGGCGTCACCCTGCGGACCGAATGAGTAGCCGGTGTATTTCACCCCGTTTTTACTGACTACCTTGACCGCCGCATAAGAGTAAGGGGGGGCAATTTTGGGGTCGCTGCGCTGGGCACCGGCGCCGTGAACATCTGTCCAACCATTGTTCGGCCAGCCCAGTGCCCTGCCAAACGCTACATAAACCGCCCTGTCGCCCGGTAAACCGGCGGCGGCATATCCGGCATGTGTGGTCGAAGTCCAGTAGTAGGGGTAGTCGGTATCCCCGTTTTCGTTGACGATTGAGGTACTGTTAAAGTATGTGGTATTGATTGCCGGCTTGCCGTTGTAGTCGGGGGCGTTTTCATAGTCCACTATGCTTTGCAGTTCCTTGGCATTGGGCAGACGCCAGTCGTTATGTCCAAGGTAGTTGGCGGAGTTTTTGGACTGCGCCCATGAAAGTGCCGCCTGCCATGTCATGCCCGTGCCGCTGTCAGCCTTGGTCCACATAAGAGCTGTTGCGTTGTCGGTGATTGTACCGTCTTTGTTGTCATGAAAATCGTTTTTGCCGTAGGTCGAGCCGCCGCGCACACACTGCACGAAAAATGTCTTCTGCCCGGTGCCCGGCAATTGCAGGTCATATCCTTTGATGCGGCCATCGGCAAAATTCACCCCAAAGACTTTTGGAGAACCAGTCTGAGCGGGGTTGAGGATGAAGACCGTGCTGGAGGCGTATTGGGCATCAATTATGCGCTCCCCGCTGTTGGGGTCACCATAGGCAAATTTGAAGTACGCCGTATTAATAAATGGCGTGAGTACGGAGGTGTCTGTTCCTGTGAAACTGCTGGGGTCTGTGCCAGTGAAGGTTATCAGCGAGTAGAGTTCCTTGATAGTCGGCAGACGCCAGTCGCTGTAGCCACCGTATTTGACGGCATTGAGTGCCGCTGGACGTGCCTCTGCCTGTGCCCATGTCAGTTTGTCACTGGTGGCCACTGTTCCGTCTCCATTGGTATCCGGGCTACGCTGCCATGTAAGTCCGGTTGCACCATCAGCAACGGTAAGGCCGTCAGCACTGATGGTGTATTTGGCCTGATTGCCACGATATTGGGCGTCCTGGCCGTAGAACGCCTGGCCAAGTGCCGGTGGTGTGATTACCTTGTTGTTGTCGTAGCACTTAATCTGCCCCGTATTGACGATGGGATAGACGAGTGAGGCAAGGCTGGCCCCCGCCCACGCTGTTGCCCAACCTTGCAATACAAATGCCGCTAACACGATTAGTAATACTACTTTTTTTCTCAACATAACATACCTCCCTGATTCTGATTTCGTGGATTTATACCCACGCTGATTATAGTATAAACGGTAATTACGTAAAGTAGGGTTAAGATTGCAAAGGCTTTTGTAAAGTTTTGTAAACATTCAGGCATCATTCTTTACAATTCTTAACAGACAAACGACATGGATATAGACTATAATTAAGTAAGAATTATGATGAACAATATACTGATAATTGATGATGACGTTGAATTATGCGTTCTGCTAAGTGACTATCTCACACTGGAGGGGTTTGAGGTAGATGCGGTGCATGATGGACTGAAGGGTGTTGATAGGGCGGTATCAGGACAGTACGCTTTGATAGTACTGGATGTGATGCTGCCAGGGATCAATGGATTTGAAGTATTAAGGCGAATTCGCACCGTATCACGTGTGCCTGTTATCATACTGACGGCTCGTGGAGAGGAAGTTGACCGCATTGTAGGCCTTGAGATAGGGGCTGATGATTACCTGCCTAAACCATTTAACCCGCGTGAGCTGGTTGCAAGGATTCGGGCCGTGCTGCGTCGTATGGAGTCCGCCTCTCAATCGCAGGCCGACAAAGAAAGACTTATAGTCGGCGACATTGAGCTTGTTGCCGGGAATCGTACCGTATTTCGGGCTGGACAGAAAGTGGAGCTGACATCGGTAGAATTTGCCATCCTTGAGATCATGATGCAAAATGCCGGGCAAATAGTGAGCCGTGACGAATTAGTCAAAAAGGCCCTGGGCAGGAACCTCCTTGCCTATGATAGGAGTATTGATGTGCATGTAAGCAGCCTGCGCAGGAAGCTTGGACAGCGGGCAGACGAATCTGACAGAATTAAGACAGTTCGCAGCATCGGATACCTGTA
Organism: Candidatus Magnetominusculus dajiuhuensis; assembly: GCF_046044395.1. Classification (NCBI taxonomy): domain Bacteria; kingdom Pseudomonadati; phylum Nitrospirota; class Nitrospiria; order Nitrospirales; family Nitrospiraceae; genus Candidatus Magnetominusculus; species Candidatus Magnetominusculus dajiuhuensis. Next base: position 8,770 of record NZ_JBJUSG010000035.1, read on the forward strand.
TTCGGCTGAATAATAGTCGCCATGATTTCTAAACTGAATATAGCATTCAAGACAGCCGGGGGGTTGCGTGTGCTGGCATGTGCTGTACTGGTAGTATTAATCGTTTTCTCATCAGTTGGTTCGACCCTTGAAGCACAACAAGGCGCAGAGCCGTTGCGAAAACCCCCTTTTGAGGCTATCGCGGCATGTGAGGGCAAGAAGGAGGGCGAGCCTTGTACGTTTAATTCCCCGCATGGGATTTTAAATGGAGATTGTATGGTCGGCGTTGAGAATATGTTTGGGTGCAGACCTCACCGCGCCCCGCGTACATGGCCTCCTGCCGAGCCTGTTAGCCTTAACGGCAAACCGTGGCAATATGCCGGTGTGCTTATCTCTTGTCTGGCCGCAGCCATCATATCGGCTCTCCTGACATGGTATGGATTTTTCAGGTATTCTATCTTACCTCTGCGCAGACTACGTAAGGTAACACAGCAGCTTGCTGATGGGGATCTGTCGGCGCGCGTTGGGGAAGGGTTAGTACATCAAAAGAACGAAGTGGTAGAACTGGGGCGTGACGTTGACCGGATGGCTGAGCGAATAGAGACACTGGTAGGTGCTCATAAGCGGTTGATTCGGGATGTGTCCCACGAGCTGCGCTCTCCATTGTCCAGGCTTAATGTTGCATTAGAGCTTGCACGGCAGTCGGCAGGCCCGGCACTATCGGCGCCCTTTGACAGGATTGAGCGTGAATCAAACCGCCTTAATGAGCTGATAAGCCAGATGTTGACGCTTACCAGGCTGGAAAATGAAAACGGCACGATTAAGATGATACCCCTCGACATAGCCGCCCTCGTTGAGGAAATTGCCAGGGATGTGGATTTTGAGGCAAAAAGCAATGGCTGTTCTGTAGTAGTGACATCTGAGTCTTCTCCACTAATATTAAACGGAAACCGTGAAATGCTCAGGCAGGCGCTTGAAAACCTGCTGCTTAATGCCATTAGATACACAGCTAAAGGGACATCTGTTGATATCTCACTGTTCAGAAAGGAATCCGTGAGCCGTGTATGGGCGCGTATCGAAATCAGGGATCATGGACCTGGCGTGCCGGAGTTGGAACTGAAGGATATTTTTAGGCCATTTTACCGCGTGAACGAAGCGCATGAGCGCCAAAGCGGCGGAGCAGGGGTAGGCCTTGCGATAGCAGACCGCGCGGTGTATCTACATGGAGGACGCCTCAGGGCATTCAACGTACCAGGCGCCGGACTGGTAATGAAAATGGATTTGCCGCTGAAATAGGTGTTGTATTACCTTTTTCCCCTTAAATATGCTGCAATTATATTTTATGAGTTTGTGCCCCTAAACCTGTTAAATATACTCAAAAGCTGTTTATACGATTAAAGTACCCGACATAGAACATGACGATACGAAATGCCGCATACCCTGCCGCGCACAACGACTGGCTTATAGCCTTGTTTTACAAGGGAATTAGGCGTCTGCGGAGCAGTACTTTTTGCCTACTTTCGGGTGAGTGGTTTTTGTTCATAATAGCCTGATTTTCCTCATTATATTGAATTGAACTGCTTTTTTCAGGATTATCTGTGCCATATCAGGGTGCATTAGCAGCGCCTGTGTTATAACGAATGAGCGTGGCGGGAAAAATGATAACTATCTTTGTTTGACTTACCGCGGCCAGGGTGCCGGATTGCATTGAGGCTGACTTTACTCGTCTCACGCAACCTCCGGCATAAAGTCCGCTTTATTCGCAGGTGTTGCAGCCGCAGCCTTTTTGCGGCGGGGCGGCTTCGTCTCTTTTTTTCAGGTACATTGTCGGCTCCCTAAACAGGGCGTATCGCAGCCATCTGTGTGCAAATTTCATAAGCTCTTCCTCGTTTTCGGTTATAAGCTGCAACTCCTCATCTTCCAAATCAAATATCGTTAAAAACTTGCTCTCATGGACAAATACCCTGAAGGCGTCCACATCGTATGCCCCCAGGATAAACATGCTCTGCGTCTTTTCATCAGGCACTACTGACTTACCCAGGAGCTTTTTATTCAGAATCACCTCTATCCAGTCGCTGTTCATCGCCTCATATTTGGCTATGCCCTCGCGCTCCCGCCATTCCTTCACTACCCACTCTTTATCCTCTTTAAAACCCTTGCAAAAGCTCTCCTCTATTAGAAAATAAAAATCCTCACCCTCGGTCATCGTCCGCTTCCCGATGGCAAACCCCAGGGGATAGTATCGACAGGCCAGCGGCCTGTCTTCGTAGATTGAACAGCCGTCCTTTGTTACGAACTTGCACTGTTTGCCCTCTGCCATTCGCAGTTTGATAAACGGCAGCTTGTTCTTGTCAGTTATTACCATATCCGTGTATTCAACGAGAAACTCACCGCTGGTCTTGCCAAATCGCCTCTTCAACCTTAATATATCATATGGCGACAGGAATATATCAAGCTCACCGCAGCATTTGTTGAAGCATGATAGCCCCTTGTGGCAGTTGAACTTAAACCGGCTCTCCGGCCCAAGCTCCCCCCTTCTGTCAGGGTTTTTATTTAACCTCTCATAGATTTCTTTCACTTGAATTCACTCTCTCCGATAGGTGTTTGTTGATATATAAACACCCCAACCAACCCCTTGCAAAACCGCCCGTTCGGCGCTGGTTGAGGTGTTTTTTAAAATGACCGCGTCCAGTCCTTACATTACGTCCCTGTTTGCCATCTTAGCGTATACAATCGCGGTCGTCCTGTATACCATGTGCGCAAGTTTCGAATACGGCAGGTACGCGATTATATAAAACACAAATACCAGATGGACAAAATATACCGGATACGCCAGTTGTGCGATATTGGCAAACCTCAACATCTCAGAGGCAAGCCCCGTTATACAAACCAAAAAAACGATCGTCGCAAATATCCAGTCAAACGACGACGACACGCTGTTCACACCCTTGTCTTTCATCCGGTTAGAAAACAACATCAGCGACCCTATGAATAATATAAGGGCGCTCGCGTTGCCGAATATCTTAAAGGCCGCATAGTACAGCATCACCGCCGCCTGAGAACCCAGTATCATCAGAATATTGGGGTCGTCTTTTAGATACGGTGAGTCCCATTTCAGGACGTATAGGTTAAAAACCGCCCAGTTTGTGGTTATGAACAGGCCTATGAACCCAAACAGCACCAGCCTGTGCGTCCATGTCCTGTCTAAATTTGCGCCGCATTTCTGGAACTTCTTGTGTAAAACAATCTCCTTCAGCGTCTGTAGTAAACTCGGCAGGAGCATACTGTGCGCCATAAGTTTATACGGGTTCACATTGAGCTTACGCCAAAATTTCCCCACGCTTATTGCAAAAACGAACACCACCGCCATCGCCGTGGAGACAAATATCGAATCCACTAGCTGAATCGGAAAAAATTTTCTAAAGACCACTTCGCCGTCGGGTATGTTTAAATGTCCGGAGGCATTTAACACACACAAAAACAATACAACAGGAATCATCAACGCCACCAGGAGCAGCCTGGTATTTCCCACTATCGTGCCCATAAACCGAGGGAAGGCGTTTTCAGCTATTACGGCCTTTCTCAATACTGACAGGACATCGCCCGGCCTTGCGCCGCGCGGGCAGTACTTTGAGCAGTCGTTACAGTTATGGCAGAGCCAAATATCGGGGTCTGCCGCAAGCTCATCCTTAAGCCCCCACTGGGCCATTATCATCTCTTTTCTCGGAAACGGGTTGTCGCTCGGCGTCAGCTCACAAACCGTAGAGCATGTCGCGCACTGATAACACTGCTTCATAGTGTCAGCGCCGGAGTTCTTCAGGCTCCGAACAAACCCAATGTCAGGTGTGAACACAGTTCCATCACCCATCTGCATACCTCCCTGTTATTTTAGAATCCCTTGTATGGATTCGGTCCAAATCCTTTTAGTTTTTCAGAAAACTCTTCCATTATCTTTGGAAGCGTATCCCACTCGTTTATCGCAAGCTGTATCTGCGTGACACGCTCGGACTCAAGCATCAGCCTGCCCAATGTCTCCTGAACCTTGCCAAGGCGTTCGCTTGCCACCTGACTGCCCTTTACAAAGTGGCACTGGTAGTCATCGCCATATTTGCAGCCCATCAGAATCACACCGTCAACACCCTTTGAAAGCGCGTCGCTTATCCACACAAGGTTCGTCCCGCCAAGACACCTCAGGGATATAAACCTGTAGTTTGGATTCAAACGCACCCGATTCAACCCCGCCATGTCCAGCGCCGGATAGGCGTCGTTTTCACATATCAGGGCAATTATAAACGGTTCGTCGCCCTCTGACGGCACCTCCATAGATTTCAGCATCTGTGATACCATATCCACGCTGTAGTTGCTGAATGAAATTATCCTCTGCGGACACGCGCCCATACAGGTTCCACAGCGCCGACAGCGATAGGGATGCTCTCTCGGCGTACCTTTCTCATCCTCATCCAGCACACCGAAAGGACACTCCACCGTACAGCGGCGGCACTGAGTACAGCTCTCAAGCCTGAACTCAGGAAACGACATATCCCCGGCACGAGGATGCACCGCCTTGCCCTGGGAGGTAAGCTCTATACACTGTATAGCCTTTAGCGCCGCACCGGCGGCGTCCACAGACGACTGGTATGAATCCATCGGTTGTCTCACAGCACCCGCCGCGTATATGCCCGTCCTCCTCGTCTCATACGGGAAACATACGAAGTGTGAGTCAGGAAATCCATATTTTAAATGAGGTATCTCAGGCCCCTGCCGGTATTTCAGATTCAATATGTGGGGTATCGGCATAAGCTCTTCGATCTCTCCATCTTGCGTCTTCTTTACTACCATATCACCTATATATTCCTTTGTCAGGCTGTTAACGGCCTTTCCTTCGGGCAACATTGAGGAAATCATTCCAGTGGCCAAAACCACTACATCTGCCCTTATTCTCATCTCCTTGCCAAGGAGCTGGTTGTCAACGATTACAATCAGCGAGGCGTCAGCCTCCTCCTCTATGCCCTTTACCTCGCCTTTGGCAAGGAATATGCCCTCGTCGTTTTGCATCGCCTTGTAGAAGTTTTCATACACGCCGGTTGCCCTCATATCCTTATAGATGATAAAGGCACCCGCGTCGGGATTGGCCTCTCTTACGTATTTGGCCTGCTTCAATGACACGTTGCAGCAAACCGACGAACAGTACGGGACATGGTTTTCGTCTCTCTGTCCGGCGCACTGGACAAATAGTACGCTCTGTGCGGTCTTGCCGTCTGACGGCCTCGTTATCTTTCCCTTTGATGCGAGGTCTTCCATCTGCACATTCGTTATGACGTTTTTAAATCTGCCATAGCCGTATTGGGCGAGATTATTGGCATCGTAGGGCTTCCAGCCGGTTGCAAGAATTACCGCTCCGGCCTTGAAGGTCTCCTTAGCGCCCTTTTTGTCTATTTCCACGTCGTACATACCCGGCTCACCCTCAACAGAGGTTATTGCGCTGTCCAGATGTACTGTGATGTTTTTGCTACCGCTTACCGCCTGAACCTTCGCGTCTATTGACGGGGCAACGAGCTTGTCATACGGTGCCCTGGATGGATATGTCTTATAACTCTTCTTTGCCCAACCGCCAAGCGCGGCCGATTTCTCCACTACCACTGCCTTATATCCCGCCTTTTCTACCTCAAGGGCAGCGGTAAGCCCTGTAACTCCACCGCCAATAACCAGCACAACACGCGTAACGTCCGTAGTCTTAGGTACCGGGGGCTCGGACTTACTGGCCCTCACAACCCCCATGTTCAGATAGTCCTCGGCCATCGCCTGAGTCTTGGGGTCATTCGGGGGCTGCATCCACACAACGTGCTCACGCAGATTTACCCTCTCTGTCACGTAAAGAAGCGGGTCGAAGTCAAAGTTGTCCGTGTTCACGCGCTGGCTGCACGCCGCTATGACTATTTTATTTACGCCTTCGCTGTTAATATCGCTCTTTATAAGATCAACGCCTTCCTTGCTGCACAGAAATGGATGCGTCTTGCAATTGCCCATCTTGCCCCCAATCTTCTGTAGGGCTTCTATGTTTAGCGACTCACCTATACCACAGTCTGTACATATGTAAACACCTAATCCCATCGTTTACCTCCTCACCGCGGATTGAATGCCCTTCAAGGCCGCGCTAGTGGCGTCCTGTAGTGACGTTGTAACGTCGTTTGGCCTCTTGGCAACCCCAGAGGCATAGATGCCAGGGGCCTGGCTCTCGGCATCAACGAAGCCATTCTCATCAAGTTTTACGTTTGTGCCGACGTTTGCCACTTTTAAGGAGGGCTCCATTCCAGTTGCCAACACAACCATATCAACTCTCTGCGTGATTTTCTTGCCGCCTACGATGTCTTCCACTGTTACGATGGGGTCTAACGTCTCGGCGTCTTCCTCTATCTTTGCCACCTTACCCTTTATCATTATCACATTTTCGTCGGTCTGAATCTTCTTTAAGAAGTCTTCGTATTTCCCCGGCGCCCTTAAATCTATATAGTATATAAAGGCCTTCGTCTCAGGGTCGCTCTCCCTGAAATACGTAGCCTGTTTTAGTGATGCCATGCAGCAAACAGATGAACAATGCGCCAGATGATTCTCGTCTCTTGAGCCGGCACACTGCACAAACGCGACCGTTTTTACCAGCTTATTGTCAGATGGCCTCAGAATTTTTCCCTTCGTCGGGCCATTAGGCGCTGCAAGGCGCTCCATCATCATATTTGTTACCACGTTTTTCACTTTTCCAAAGCCAAGATTATCCATCTTCGCCGCGTCATACGGAGACCAGCCGGTTGCGTAAACTACGCTTGAGGCCTTTAGCTCAACCGTCTCTGGCTTCATGTCCAGATCAATTGCGTTGTACTTACAAGCCGGTACGCATTTAGAGCATGATTTACCGGGACACGCACCGGGGCTCTGGTCTATTGCGAACCTCATCGGATAGGATAACTCATGGGGCAGATATATCGCCTTTGTCTTATCAATTCCAAAATTAAAACTGTTGCTTCTTTCAACCGGACATACCTTTACGCATTCACCGCACGCCGTACATTTGGAATTTACAAATCTTGGATTTATTTTTATCTTAACGCTAAAATTGCCTTCACTGCCGCTAACGCTCTCTATTTCCGCCGACGTATAAACGGATATCTTAGGATTCTGCTTTATCCTCTTAAAATTTATCTCCAATCCACAGTAAGGCGGGCATAACTTGGGGAAATAACGGTTTAACTGCGCTACCCTTCCACCCAGATACGGATTTCTCTCCACTATAACCGAACTGTGGCCTGCCTCAGCCGCCTCTATCGCTGTGGTTATCCCGCTTATACCACCTCCTATCACTACGATGCTCGAACCTTTTTCGTCTGGCATAAATTCCTCCGCTCTTTTTTAAGCAACCGAATACGGACTTCAAAAAAAGGTCAGAAGGGGGAACGCCGTCCCCCCTTCCTCCTGTGTGCTTGTCCTTGCTGTCCTATCTCTTAGTCGGGAATCATCTGTACGTAGTCTCTCTTTGACATTTCCCATTGGCCGGTCTGGAGGTTGAACTTCGATATGGTGAAGCATTTCCAGTTCGCGTCGTCCACGAAGTTAAAGTCTCCCCTGTAGTAGTACCCAGGGTACCTGGTGTCTTCCCTGAACAGGATATGCCTTGCGTGCGACTCACCAGTCCAGATTCTGTGATAGTTCTCCCAGCATCTCATCAGCTCGTGAAGGTCTGCCGCGCCCATTCTCATGGAGTCTTCTTTCAGCAGCATCAAATGCTTTAAGCCTGCCTCAAGCAGCGTCTTGCTGGTCATATAATAGGTTGACACGCCCGCTACATACTCGTCCATTATCTTCTGCAGTCTTGCCTGAAGCATCTTTGGCCTGATGTAGTATGGGTTTGTGTTGGTGTCTGTGCTGTAGTTCTTGTATTTCTCGAATATCTCAAACGGGAGATAAAGCTCTCCGACAAGCTCTTCAGTTGACTTTGTTACTGCCGGCTTGTAAGAGGCGTTGTCCAGCGCAAACGCTACCATCGCCTTAGCGGCGGTTCTTCCTTCGGCGTGTGAGCCTGAGGAGAACTTGTGTCCGGATGCCCCAACGCCGTCACCGGCGGTGAAAAGCCCCTTTACGGTAGTCATTCTGCTGTATCCCCAGCTCCATTCTTTCGGGGCGCCCAAATCGTCAGGACCACTTACCCATAAGCCCGCGCAACCTGCGTGTGAACCCAGGAGATACGGCTCGGTAGGCATAATCTCTGAAGGGGTTTTATCCGGCTCTATGTTATTGCCTGCCCACACTCCGGCCTGTCCGATACACATGTCGAGAAAGTCTTCCCATGCCTCGGCCTCAAGGTGTTTTATCTGCTTGGCGTCCATGGTCTTTCCCAGTTCAGCCATTGCCCAGTGGGTGTTCATGAGGATCGGGCCTTTGCCGGCCTTCATGTCGTTCATCATCATGTGGTTTCTGATTGCCGTGCCTAGTCTGTGCGGGTCGCTGCAATACTTGCCATATAATGCCTTTGTGCTCTCAAAGTGGGTTGCGCAGTAGTCCTCGCCGAGGGAGTTGGTTGCCTTTGCCTTGAAGAATAAGAACCACGCTCCAACAGGGCCGTAGCCGTCTTTAAATCTTGCAGGTACGAACCTGTTTTCCATAAGTACCAGCTCAGCTCCAACCTGTGCCGCTAACGCGTATGTCGTTCCGGCGTTCCATACCGGGTACCATGCCCTACCCTGTCCTTCGCCGACTGAACGTGGCCTGAATACGTTAACCGCGCCGCCACATGCCAGGAGCATACACTTTGCCTTAAACATATATGCCTTGTTTTCTCTTACGCTGAATCCTACCGCCGCCGCTACTCTGTTTGGCTCATTGGCGTCGAGGAGGAGTTTTACGATAAACACTCTCTCATAGAGATTCTGAGCCTGGCCGGTTGCCGCCCTGTTTACCTCAAGGGCCTTCTTCGCCGCTTCGGCTACGATTACCTTGTAGGACTCGCCGTTTATCATTATCTGCCACTTACCGCTTCTTACCGGCTTGCCGCCTTCTGTGAGCTTCTTTGCTGGCTGCGCGCCATCAAGTGTGTGGCCGTCGTCCGCCCTTTTCCATACCGGCAGTCCCCACTCTTCAAAGAGATGAACTGAATCATCCACCGTCCTGCCTACATCATATACGAGGTCTTCCCTGATTATGCCCATCAGGTCGCCCCTTACCATTTTGACATAGTCGGCAGGGTCGTTCTCGCCCATATACGTGTTGATTGCCGAGAGGCCCATTGCAACCGCGCCGCTTCTGTCGGTCGCCGCCTTATCCACCATCGTTACCTTTAATCCCTTGGGTGTTGCCCAACGCACTGCCTCGTATGCCGCACCGCAGTTGGCCATACCGCCGCCGATTAACAATAAGTCGGTCTCAACCTCTATCATCTCAGGTTTTTGACAGTACGAAAATGTACATGTTTCTAATTCCATCGTGTTAGCCTCCTAAGTTTTATTTTAAGGTTTTTACCGTTGTCAGGTTAAAAAATCCGGGCTTCTTTAAATTCGCGAAGTCCGCCTCTGGCTTGCCTTTGTACGGGTCTATCGAACCTTCAGCCGTTGTCCTGATCGGGAATTTAAACCTTTTTAAGGCACCGCTTCTGAACTTAACCGTCCACATTATGGAATCCGATCCCCTCATAGGGATTACGTTGCCGCCAAGTGGAACAAAGTCAGCATAACCTCTGACCTCTATCGCCTGCTGAGGGCAAATCTTTACGCAGTTGTAACACTCCCAGCACTGCTCGGTTTCCACGTTGTACGCCTTCATCCTGTCGCGGTCAAGCTTCATAAGATCGTTTGGGCAGATGTACATACAGGCTGTCCTTTCCTGCCCTTTACAGCCGTCACACTTTTCTGTCATTACAAAACTCGGCATATAAATATACCTCCTTACAAAATATTTTGGCTTAAAAAGCCAAGATTACCTTTATACATCCATCTACTTTAGGGTCGTGCGCTGCCGCCTTCACCTCCTTTTCTTCTTTGTTCATTAATTTATCAAACAAAAAAAAGGGGGTAAGTTCATACCCCCTTCTTAGTTATTTCGCGCTCTCTCCGGTTGAGTGCTTATGCAGCTTAATCTCAACCTTCTCTGTAAGGCCGGCATAGTATTTCTGCAATATCGTCAATACCTCGGGGCGGCTGAAGTGGTCAGGCACCGCCGTATTTTCCGAAAGCATCTTTCTGAGGGCCGTGCCGCTGAGGTTCAATCTGTCAGCCTTGTCGTGAGGACACGTCCTGTTTGAGGCCATGCCGTCACACTTCATACAATAAAACGTCATGTCTATCTTTAACGCCTTTGTCTCAAGGGCGTCTGCCGGTATCTCGTCGAATATGTGATGGGCGTCAAACGGGCCGTAGTAATCGCCAACACCCGCGTGGTCTCTCCCAACTATCAAATCGCTGCAACCATAGTTCTGCCTGAACAGGGCATGCAATAGCGCCTCTCTTGGTCCGGCATATCTCATGTCCAGCGGATAGCCTGCCTGTACACATGTGTCCTTGACAAAATAATACTTTATAAGGGTATCAATGCAGTTGCCCCTTACGTCTGCGGGGATGTCGCCGGGTTTGAGTTTGCCCAGCAGTGAATGTATCATAAGTCCGTCGCAGATCTCCAGGGAGAGCTTCGCAAGGTACTCGTGTGAGCGGTGCATCGGGTTTCTTGTCTGAAACGCCGCCACCCTTGACCAGCCCTTATCCTCAAATATCTTCCTCGTCTCTTTAGGCGTCAGATATACACCGGCGAACTCGGTCGGGAACGACCCCTCGCTCAACACCTTTACAGGGCCGGCAAGGTTGACGTCTCCCTGCGCCATGACCATAGCAACACCAGGGTGCGCCTTGTCATCGGTCTTATATACCTGCTTGCACTCGTGGGCCTTGTCTATCGTATATTTCTCTTTCACAACCATAGTGCCCATTATCTCGCCGGTTGACTCATCAACGAGGGCAACCTCTTCATTACTCTTTAAGCTGTCGGCCTGTCCTTTGCTCGTGGACAGCGTTATAGGTATCGGCCAGAACACACCATCGGCCATTTTATAGTTATCGCACACGCCCTTCCAGTCGTCATGCCCCATAAAACCTTCAAGCGGAGTAAAACCGCCTATTCCTAACATTATCAGGTCGCCGGTCTCTCTTGATGACATGCGCACCTGCGTCAGGCCCTTCGCCTTAGCCTTCTCAGCCTCCATTTCCTTACCCTCAAGCTTCAAGGGCATTAACGTCTTTTTCTTACCGTGTGGTTTGACCAATGCCATTTCTTAACTCCTCCTTAGTTTTTTTGTGTTTACCTTGTAACACATACTAACCCGCTAATATGTAAAGCGTACCAAATATCTCATCAATTTCCGGTCATCAATTTCAGGCGCATTACTTTAAGATTGCGCAAATCTTGTTGAATATTTCCGCTATGTCGCCAACGCCTTCCACCCTCTTTAAGATACCCTTCTTTGAGTAGTAATCAATGAGCGGCTCCGTCTGAGCCTTATACACGTCAAGCCTTTTCTTTATTGTGGCCTCTTTATCGTCATCCCTTTGATAGAGTTCGGTGCCGCACTTATCACAAAAGCCCTCTTTTTTCGCCGGAGAAAAATAGATATTATACATCTGCCCGCAGTCCTTGCTCCTGCAAGTGCGCCTTCCGGTGAGCCTCTTTAACAGCACGTCAAAATCCACATCCACGCTGAGGGCCACTTCAAGCGGCATGTTCACTGAGGCTAAAACCCCATCAAGCGTCTCGGCCTGAGCCGTATTTCTGGGAAAGCCGTCCAGAATAAATCCCTTTTTACAGTCGTCCTGCGAAAGCCTCTCCTTTACAAGCCCAATAACCACGCTGTCTGGCACCAGCCCGCCACTGTCCATAAACGCCTTTGCCTCTTTTCCAAGCTGTGTCTGGTCTGCAACGGCCTGCCTCAAGATATCACCGGTCGAAATCTGCGGAATAACAAACTTCTCTATCAGTTTTTTCGCCTGCGTACCCTTGCCAGCACCCGGCGCCCCAAGCAACACAATTCTCATACGTACCTCCGATATACAATAGTTATAGTAACCAATGAGTGTTAAAGACCGTCTTGTTTCGTACTTACACAGCAGCCATTAGCGCCGCCCGAAGCAACCCACCCGCTTTCTTCCTGTCACCCTTGTCACCCCTCTTGCCCTTGCCACCCTTATTAGCCTGACACCTGCCTTCCTCAGTCGCCACCCGCCTTTCGCAAATCGCTCTTTTCGCAAGCCGCTTTCGCTATAACTTGCACGTAATAATGAACGTGCTAATAGTAATCAAAACAATATTGGATTGTCAAGTAAAAATATTGCAATAAATTTTTGCCGTAAAAAATATTGCCGCAGGGCAAATCATAAGGCTGATACACCTGTGAGATGATTGCCCCGGACTTAAAATACATAGACCAGGGCAATCGCATTAGAAATTGTCTCCCTTATTTTTGTCATTCCGGCTTGTCCGGAATCTGTCCTTATCCCTCAGAATACGCACAATCATTATGAAACTCCCACTAAAGGGAGGGGTAGGAAAGGCTTTCGCCTCCCCTCCCTCCGAACCGTACAGGCGGATTTCCCGCATACGGCTCACCAGTT
>NZ_JBJUSG010000035.1:21535-28341 GCF_046044395.1 Candidatus Magnetominusculus dajiuhuensis
GACAACAAACTAAGCAACTACCGCTTACTTATGATGGAGAACAAATTTACCGTGTGAAAAAATCTTAGCACAATGGCCTTGAAATCTTTTATAATAAGCTCAAGAGCAAAGGAGGCGTCTATGGTATCTGTATTGGTAATTCTGGCAGATGGATTTGAAGAGCTTGAGGCAGTGGCGGTAATTGACATCCTTAGGAGGGCAGACATAAAGGTTGTTGCCGCCGGACTTAAAGACGGGCCGATTACAAGCGTCAGGGGAGTAAGGATAATACCCGACGTGCCACTTCACGCGGTCAGGGCGGAGGATTTCGATATGCTGGTCTTGCCGGGAGGTTTGCCCGGGACGGAGGCCCTTGCAAAGGACGAGCGGGTAAAGAAGATCGTAGTTGAGATGTCAGAAGGCGGCAAGTACGTCACGGCTATATGCGCCGCGCCCTATGTGCTTTCAGAGGCCGGCATTCTTTCAGATAAAAAGGTAACAAGCCACCCAAGTTTTCAGCAGAAACTCCATGCCGCAAGCATATCGTCAGAGGAGAGGGTCGTTGTTGACGGCAGGGTAATAACAAGCCAGGGTGCCGGTACCGCCGTTGAGTTTGCCATGGAACTTGTCGCAACACTCGTTGGCAGGGAAAAGGCTGAGCAGATCAGCCTGTCAATGGTCTGTGCGCCGGAGCAAGGCTCAAAAAAGGCCTGAAAGGGGGGCTGCTAAAAGAGAGTCATAGAGACTACCCTGTTGCGGCCTTCGCGTTTGGCCTTGTAGAGGGCGTCGTCGGCCTTTTTGAGCAGCATTTCATGGGTATCTGTTATCTCGCACAGCTCGGATACCCCAAGGCTTATCGTAACTTTTGCCGATGTCATCGTGGCGTTAAATCTGTTTTCCTGAGATTCGACGTTTTTTCTAATCCGCTCGGCAACCATCATAGCGCTGCTTATTGTGGTCTCAGGGAGGATACAGCAGAACTCCTCTCCCCCATATCGCGCAAGCGCATCGTTTACCCTGAGTGTATCAAGCGCGGTAGCTGATACTTCTTTCAGGACGAAATCCCCATACTGGTGCCCGAAGGTATCGTTTATGGACTTAAAATGATCTATATCGAACATGATAACGCTTAACGCGTGGCAGTATCTCTTGTGACGGTCAAACTCATCCTTCAGGCGGGTCTCAAGGTAGCGCCGGTTATATACGCCGGTTAGGCCATCTTTGATGTTCATATCGTGGAGTTTTCTTTCGTAAGCGGCCATCTCTGTGACGTCTTGTATGACTATGAAGACATGCTCAACAACGTTATCCTTGTCTTTGATAGGACCCATCGTAACGCTTTGCTGCATGTGTTGAAAACCTGAGACCTTTTTTTCGAATTTAAACAGATATTTATGGAGTTTTTGCGACATGAATACAAAACTGCCGAATTTAAAGACAGACCTGACGCTGCGGTTGAAATACTTTGTGTCAAGATCAGGGAAAAACTCCAATAGCGGCGACCCGATTATATTCTCGCAGTCAAAGCCGCTGTGCCTGGTCATCCAACGGTTCCAGTAACACACACGAAGCCCTTCGTCCAGGATAACAAGTCCAAGATTGAGTACATCAAAGACCTGTCTGTAAATCACTCGTACTGTTTCCAGAAAGCGCGCAGGGCGTCCTTAAGCGTATGAATGGAATCAAGGCTGTTTACCAAAAACAGATGGCCCGACAGCTCACGTCCTTCAATCTGGAACAGGGTCTTTAGTAAAATTACTCTGGCTTCGCGCTCAAAACGATTTTCGACAAAGGCCTCGCTCAACTGCTCCCCGGTTATTACCCTTGGCGGCACAAACGTTACCACATCTTTAAGGAGCTCAGCCATCTTACTCACACACGCCCCTATCAGTATATTGCCAATCTCTATCAACATCTCGTTGTCAAGTTCATCGGATATGTCCGAGTCAATTCCCATGTCCGAGTCTTCCCTGAACATGGCAATCAGCTCCAGTTCAGCCTCATGCGGAAACGCAAGCAGGGCAACACCCTTGGATTTCCCCCAGTAACTCTGCTCTACTATCTTGAAGTCCTTCAGGTCGCCTATTTCAACCCTGATAAACTCCGACAAACTCACCGCCTTCTTCAGTTTCAGCGCCGGTACACTTAGAACAATAAACACGTTTATAACCTCGGCAAGGTCGGCGGAGGCCTGCCCAAAGGCAATATTCATTATCTCCTGAAGTGTGTCTATCTCCAATTCTGAAAATGTGCTATCGTCATTCACTTCCACAGGCTTACCCCCCTATCCCTTGAATTTTGAGGAGCGCCTCTTCGACAGTGGCTTTAACCGGAGGTTTTTTCAGGACCGTAGTGATGCCAAGCGCGGTAACCCGCTCAATTGTCTTAGTTTGAATATCAGCCGTCAGGACAATTATCGCCGCCTGAGGGTCAAATGCCTTAATAACTTCAATTGCCTCAAAACCCGTCATCACAGGCATCGTTAAATCCATAAACGTTACATCCGGGCGGAAATTTTTATAAGCCTCCACCCCCTTTGCCCCATCGCTGGCCTCAAAGAACTCATAGCCCTTGTCCTTTGGAATACACCCCTTGATGAAAAACCGGGCGGACGTCGAATCGTCCACTATCAATATCTTCTTTATAGTAATCATCTCAAATTCCCCTGACGCATATTTGACATCATTAATGTTATTAAGCCACGCTCAGCCGTAAATATAACATTGTTTGTCAATAATGTCAATACGGATTGCCCAAAATCCACCATACGGTAAATTTGTTCTGACGGATAAAACAAGTTTTCATTGGAAGTTGTAATGATTTCTGGACTGTCCTTTTCTTAGTCCGTCATTCCGGCCTCATTTTGTCATTCCGGCTTGTCTGGAATCTGTCCTTATCCCTCAGAATAGGCAAAATCATCTTGAAACAACCATCAAAGGGACGATTCCGGACAAGCCGGAATGACAGAAAGGGACAAGGATGACAACAAGCTAAGCAACTACTGCTTACTTATGATGGAGAACAAATTTGCCCTGCCACTGAAATAGTACCTATGAAATTGGCCACCCGCTATGGTACAATGAGCAACGATGGCGGATGCTTATGAGGATAGTTATGTTTAGAAAGGGTATATCAAAAATAGCTGCCGTAATCTTTATAACCGCGATTTTGACGTTTTTCGTTATAATCGGGCTATATTATTCTCAGCCAAAATCGTCTTTCGCCCAGCAAAATGGAAAAGACCAAAATGGAAAAAACAGCGACAGCAGGGATAGCCTTAATCCATACTCAGGAGATTTTGAAAAATATACGCAACAAGTTCGTGAAGATTCTCATTTTGGGTTTCATTCCGCTAATTTTGGTAATTACTATTCCTATTTGAGCGATCTTGGAGTAAATTGGAGCAGGGAAGGGATGTATTTTATATGGACATTAGCAGACGCTAAACGCAAAGGGAACTTTGATTTTACCTTTTACGACCATGAGAAATTACAGGCCAATACCCCGAATAACATTAATATCGTGGCAAATATCTGCCCTTTTGGCAGGGGCGGCAAGTTTCTTAACGAGGAAGAAAAAGATATTTACGCAAGGTTTGTAGAAAATACTGTTGCTCGTTACGGCGGAGGCGGTAGTTTAGGCTGCGCGGAGAAATCGCCCGATTGCTATAAGTCCGCCGATAAGCAGTATCCTGCCAACGAGGTAATAAGCCGATTTAAAAGGAATAATCCAATCAAATATTGGCAGGTATGTAATCAACTGGTTGATACATGCGGAGGCCCGGATTGCAAAACAGATTATGCCGGCAACTTCGCCGAAGTACAAAAAATAACTTACAACGCAATAAAGAAAGTGGACAGTTCCGCCCAGGTATTGATTGCCGGTGACTCCAGAATAACAGACTACCCCGAGGTATTTAAAAAATTAAACGGCAATTATATTGACATCATTGACCTCCATCATTTTGGGACAGAAAACGGTTACGACCTGAAAAAAGACATTGATTATTTAAAAACCAGTCTTAGAAATTCAAACTTTGATTTAAATAAATTAAAGTTCTGGATAACTGAAACAGGGACTTATTCAGGGAAGCCATTAGGTGATGATATAACACGGGAATATAATTATCAAGATGAAAAACAACAGGCCAGAGGATTACTAAAAATATATGTTTCGGCGTTTGCCAGAGGTATAGATAAAGTTTTCTGGGCATGGGGGTTAATGGAAGGCTTTGGTTGCTCCTGTTGTATCTTCGATTATACGGGATTGATTTATGCCAATGCCGGTGTAAATCCGGATGGCAAACACGGTAAGTGCGGCAGCCCGGATTATGATCTTGGATATGGAGTAAAGAAACTCGGCTATTATACCTATAAGCTGATGGTGGAAAAGTTGAAATATTCCGATTGGTCTAAGATTGAGGCAAGCCATGAATCTGACGGGGTATATATATACAAATTCACCAATAAACAAAATGGACGATTGACATGGGTGGCGTGGAACGACAGCAAAACCCCTAAAACGGTTAGTCTTACTTTGAATGTGAATACTGAGGACGTAAGAATTACCCAAGCTATCCCTGCCCAAAATTCAGGGAAGGAAGTTACGGATTATCATAGGGATTTTAAAGAAATAACAGGTACAATATCGTCAACTTCCCCAAAACGGCTGACCTTTGTTCTGGACGACACGCCGGTTTTTATAGAGGAAGTCTATAAGGTGTCAAGGCAGCGTATGCCTCTTTCACAGCCGCCGCCACCGTCGGCAGGGCGGCCTTCGCCGGAGGGTTCCGACGATATCTCAACGAAGCTCACCGAGTTCAGGCTCCTGCTCTCAAGGCAGACAGACGCGGAAAAGATCAAAAAGGCCACAGATATAGATATACAATCCCGTGAGGCCTTCCGTGCCGGAGACCCTGTGCTGACGCTTAAGCTATTAAACTCGGCGATAGATTACTTAAAGGGTAACGATAACGTCAACCTCAACCGGCAATAAATATGTCTTAGGCGGCGCACTTGTCCTTTATCTCATCTGCAATGCGGCACTTTGCGCGCTGTATCCATTTTATATAGCCTTTGGATTCAGCCTTGTTGTGCTTTCGTCTGTCCTTTTTGCCATTAAACCCACATGGGGGGTCTATGTCATGGTATTTCTTGTCCCGATTTCTCAATATGACTTATACTTTGCGCCCATGGGAGAGTGGAATATACGTTGGTTTGAGGATTCCTATTTAAATGCGTGGCCGGTTTTTACACCCGTGTTATTATCTGTGTGCCTGGGGGTTATTCTTCGCAAGGGGGCCTCTATGTGGGTGTCTCAGGTAATAAGGCCCACAAAGATAATTCTTATCGCAATAGCGGTTTATGCCGCGTTTACCATGCTTTGGTCTGAAAATATATGGCATAGCTTATTTCAGTATTACTATCTGGTATCGTTTATGATCCTGTTTTATTTGGTTATTTCCACTATGGCGACGGAGGAGATTCACAGGAAAATGATATGGTGCCTGTTATTTTCGTGTCTGGTTCAGGCCTTATTATCATATGTATTTCGATTCACAGGTTCATTTGTTGAAAAGGCAGACATTGGCGATATCAGGTTTGCGCTGCATGTTCTGGGCGGCATGATGAACAGCGACGGCTCCCCTGTGCAGGCGCATGGACTTCAGGATGGCCATGTGACATCCATGTGGATGAATATTCTTATGGGCGTTGCAACTGGTCTTTTTCTGACTGAGAAAAAAGTGGGGAGAAGGATATTTTTGGCCTTATGTTTTGTCATTGGCCTTTCCGTGCTGATAGGAACTGAAAGCAGGGGAGGCGCCGTCGCGTTCGTTGCTATGGTCATGTTTTTTTTATTTTTCTACCATCGAACATCGAAATATCTTATACGTAGCATCATAATATTTTTTGCGGCATTCTTAGTCTTTTACGTGGTTGAGCAGAGGATATTCTCAACATTGGCGGGCAAAGAGGAGGCCATAATGAGACTTCTTATGATTGGGCAGAAGTCCCTTGAGACAGGCGATGTCTTAGACCCCGGTTTGTCGGCATTGGAGGGGGTAGGGCCGGGCAGGATGACCATATGGGGTAATGGATTCTCTGGTCTATCACAAAATTGGCTTGGCATTGGCATCGGCAATTATAAGTATCTTTACGCGATTCCTCACGCCCACAGCGTGCTGTTTTCATTTTTGTTTGACCTTGGGCCGATTGGGCTTATTTTATTTGTATCTCTCTTTTATCATATTATCAAATACTATCTGAAGGTGATTAAGCTGCAGGACACCTATTTGCAGATAATGTCACTGTGTCTTATGTCGGCATTCACAGCCGTAATGTTTCATGGATGTTTCGACTTTGACTACACCTATGCTATCTATTGGCTTTTTTGGGGCTATGTATTTTCCACGCTGATTTTAGTGAATAAGCGCGCCGGATAAGCCACGGTAAATTTGTTCTGACGAATAAAACAAGTTTTCATTGGAAATCGCAATGATTTCTGGACTGTCCGTTTCTTAGTCCGTCATTCCAACCTCATTCTGTCATTACAGTCTCATTTTGTCATTCCGGTGCCTTTGTTGTCATTCCGGCTTGTCCGGAATCTGTCCTTATACCTGAGAATAGGCATCATCATGAAGCAACCATTTAAGGGACGATTCCAGACAAGCTGGAATGACAGAAAGAGACAAGGATGGCAACAAACTAAGCAACTACCGCACACTTATGATGGAGAACAAATCTACAGTGAAATTGGGGGGCTGCGTCAAAAAAAAGGTAAGCGTCAAGAAAACCCCATCTTTACAGTGGGGGTAGCAGATGTCATAA
>NZ_JBJUSG010000036.1:0-27767 GCF_046044395.1 Candidatus Magnetominusculus dajiuhuensis
GCCTACACTTTTAGCGCTGACCGATGGTTTCCTGGATTCCTGCTTCCGCAGGAATCCAGGAAAGGGACAAGCCGGAATGATTGCATAGGTATCTTCTACTTTTTTTTTCTAATGCGTTTGCCCTGATGGGGTTTGGGCGTAATGGCTATTTCCAGCCGAAAATATGTTATAATACGCCCCTGTTTAAAATAAGCGGATATGGGTTATAGAACGAATTATAATGCAAGTGAATACTGAGTCCCTGCGACTAATCAATTTATATGATACAACTCCATGCGCTCTGAGCGTCAGCGGGCGTTTTATTCATAGAATCAGGGAGATAACTGCTTGCAACGAGGATGCCTTTCCAGCCATATTCGGCCTTCACCATGTGAAACGCCGCCTCGTTGAAGTTCTGGCAACCGGTAGCGGGGTTGTCATAAAGGGAGATTTCGGCGTTGGGAAGACACATCTGTGCGATGCGGTGTTTTCTGTCCTGCGCCAGTACTATCTGACGCATCCGGTTTATACGAACGCGGGATGCCCGGTAAGGGAAAACTCCATCCACCTGTTTAACTATATCGTAAAGAATGGCCAGTCCTCGTTAGACAACATCTGTCCGGTGTGCAGGCATAAATACGCGTCCCTTCCTGCGGAATCGGTTCCCATCGAAAGGGTGTATATTACAGAGGGCAGCGGCTTTGCCCGCCTTCAGGGTAACGAAGACATTGAGCCGCAGATAATCCTCGGCATGTACCACCTCATAAGATTTGCCGAAATAGGCGACCCCTTCGACCCGCGTGTGCTGGAGGGAGGGAAGATTGCCCATGCGTCTGGGGGCGTTCTCTTTGTTGATGAGCTTGGACTTATGAACAACGAGGCGCAGTATGCCCTTATTCAGGCACTTCAGGAACGCCGCTTTACGCCGTCCAACAGCAGGATGACATTCCCCATAGACCTACTTTTCGTATCCACAACAAACAACACAAACGATCTCAGGATTCACAAAGCCGTGGCAAACCGTCTTGTGGGCATCCCCATTGAGAGGGTAGGGTTTGAGGACGAGGTCAGGATAGTGAAAAAAGAGATTGCCCAAAACGGGTTTTTAAGCGTGATATTTCCTGAACTGTTCCTTGAGTTTATCGTAAGCACTATAAGGACTTTAAACAACATTGCCGTATATCTTGGGCCGCGCTCATCTATTCGCGCTGCCCTAATAGCCTCCACCTCCACCCTTGTCGAAGGACGCGCGACGGTGTCATATTGTGACGTCAAAGAGGGGCTTCACACGGAGATAATCGGCCAGGGCGACGAGGAAACATTTGACGAGATATATGAAATGTTGTCGAAGGATTTTCCTTCCATCGCAGAGTTCATAAGTCAAAGGGTACCCAATATAGAAAATGCCTTTGCCTTTGTTGATAATTTCAAAAACGCCGAGACCGCCTTCTCGTCCATAAATGGTCGCCTGATGGACGAAATCATGGCATCCCTTACAGAGCCTGACCGCAGACCAGAGACCATCAAGGCATACCTCGACGCCTACGCCGTTAATGTACACATGGAGCCGTTGTGTTAGCTGACATCAGGCCATGGTGTACGGGCGCGTTTCAGTATGAGAGGAGTTGTTATATCCCACCCGCAATTTTTGGCCTGCTGCTGGATGGGGAAGCCGACTCCGAGGATGAGTTCATACAGAGGGCTATGGAAAAAATAGACCCCACGCCAAAGAACCTGTATGTGCCGTTTAACCCCCCGGTGTTCCCATTTGACAACAGGGATTTCGAGGACCCGTTTTATCTCGTTGAGAACGGCCCCGGCGATATAATTGACCTTAAATACCTGAAAGACCTCACTGACGAACAACTCAACGGCTATCTCAAAGACATCTTCGTGAGATTTTCATATAAATCCGAAGGTGGGATAAAGGTAAAAAGGAAGGAACTCCTGCACTATGCCGGGAAAAACTTCTACTTAGGGATAAAAAAAGGGGCACAAAGACAACGAGCAGGCAGCCGCAAAAAGAAAAAATCCTTTCTTACAGAAAAAACCCGCTCAACGGCAGCAATCCACATCCCCGAAACCACGCGCCGCAGTATTATAAGGCGACGGGTTCACCGTGATAACGCTATTATTCGGGATGATGACGTCGTTAACCTCAAGAGATGCTCTAGGGAAAGGGCAGACGTCCTTGTGGCCATTGATTCAAGCACGTCAATGGAGCAGGGCGGCAAACTGCAATCCGCTATGAAGGCCTGTCTGTCGTTTCACTATTATCGCGGTAGCCGCAACGCACGTGTGGAGTTTGTTTCGTTTAACGATAAGATTGAAAAAATCGCCCCTCTTGACATACTCACCCTAAAACCCGTGGGTATGACCCACACGGCCGAGCTTCTTGATTTCGTATCACGATATTTCTCGCGCAGAGGCGGTGACACCAACGAACTATATATCATTACCGACGGCTACCCGCAGCGTGCCGGTGTCGAAGACGCCGAATATCTCTCGGTTACGCTTAAAATGGCCATAAAACTTCGTCACCTTCATATAAATACAAAAACTCTCCTCGTCCACGCGCCGAATTATGAACTCAATCCTAACAATTTTATGTATAACAGGCTCATCTGCGAGAGCCTTGGCGGCGAACTCGTCAGGGTTGACGCGGACGATCTATCCAGTGCCATGATAGGCAGGGCGGTTAATTGAGCGCGCCGCCCACAGTGACTATGTATACCGACGGGGCGTGTAGCGGCAATCCCGGCCCGGGCGGCTATGGCGTTGTTATGATAACGGCCACGAAGAGGAAGGAACTCTCCGCCGCGTTTCGCGCAACGACCAATAACCGGATGGAGCTTATGGCAGTGATAGCCGGGCTCAGGGCGCTGCGGGTAACGTGTGAGGTCTCGGTCTATACAGATTCCCAGCTCATCGTAAATGCCATGACAAAGGGATGGCTTAAAAACTGGCAGGCCAATAACTGGATAACCAGCTCCAGGTCTAAGGTCAAAAACATAGACTTATGGGAGGCTCTGGCAGACCTCTGTAAAGCACACCACGTTACCTTTAATTGGATACGCGGCCACAGCGGCCATGCGGAGAACGAACGTGCGGACGCCCTTGCGTGCGCGGCAATTAAGTCAGGGATTTATGTGGAGTAGCCCTCAGCCGCAGCCCAAATTCAATTGATAAAACATGTGGAAAATACGGGGTGAAGGGGGGGTTACCCCCCCTTCGTCGTTAATCCTTTTCTTTGATATTACTCGGTCCGTATTGCTATTAACGCCCGAAACTGTTATCATAACGAATGGTTGATAAAGAAAAACTAAGCAAGTACTTTACGGTTAAGAAAAAGCCTGTCTCATTTCGCGAGATTGGCAAGGAGTTCTGTTCCTCAAAAAAAGACTACGCCATCCTAAAAAAACTTCTGAAACAGCTTGCCACCGCGGGCGAGATCATCGTTAACAGAAAGGGTTTGTATGGCAAGTCCGAGGAGATGAGCCTCATTACCGGCTATTTCGAGGCGCATAAGACCGGCTACGGGTTTGTTATACTTGAGACGCCGGGACAGAGGGACTTCTTCATCCCCGCCAGAAAGGCCATGGGTGCCATGGACAACGACAGGGTTGTGGCAAGGGTAGAAAATATGAAAAACCGCGAAGGCCGAATCATAAGAATTGTCGAACGCGCCCATTCTAAAATATCCGGTACGCTGGACTTTGCCGACGATTCATGGTTTCTCCGCCCCAAACACTCAACCATCCCGTTTGACGTATTAATCCCGAAAAAGCATATTTTAAACGCCGAGAAAGGTGATACAGTCGTCGTGGAGATAACACAATTCAACAGCGAAAACAGGCCGCCCATTGGCAAAGTAGTCAAAAAGATTGATAAACCCGAGGACCCTAAATCAGAAATCGAGGCCGTCATAGACGAATTTCACCTGTCAAGGAAATTCCCCAAACAAATCCTTGACGCCGCAAAGGCACTGCCTGAGGCCGTTACGCCGGAAATGTTTGAGGGCCGCCGTGACCTGAGAACACTAAACACCGTAACCATAGACGGTGAGCGCGCGAAGGATTTCGACGACGCCGTGTCTATTGAGAAGACCCCCGTCGGTTTTAAACTCTATGTCCACATAGCCGACGTCAGTTATTTTGTCCCGTGGGACAGCGTAATTGACACAGAGGCGAGGGAGAGGGCAACGAGCGTCTATTTCCCCGACAGGGTGCTGCCGATGCTCCCCAGGAAACTCTCCGAGGACCTCTGTAGCCTAAAACCCAAACTTGACCGCCTTACCTTTACGGCTGAGCTGGACTTCGACGACAAAGGACACAGAACCGCCTCCACCTTTTATCCCTCAGTTATCAACAGCAACGAGCGAATGACATATACAAACGTCCAGAAAATCATCATAGACGAAGATAAGAAGCTGAGGGCTAAATATAATTCATTGCTTAAAGAATTTGAGCTTATGTCCTTGCTTTGCAAAGATTTAAGACAGATGAGAAAGAAGCGCGGGAGCCTTGATTTCGACCTCCCTGAGCCAGAAATTCTGCTTGATATTCAGGGAAACCTCGCCGATATAATAAAGACGCAGAGGAACTTTGCCCACTCCATCATAGAGGAATTCATGATAGCGGCAAACGAGGCCGCGGCCGAGTATCTTACCGCGCTGGGCGTCCCATCGCTTTACAGAATACACGAAGAGCCTGACATCAGGAAGATGGACGATATAATGAAGGTGGTAAACTGCACTATATCTTATAAAAAAGCAAAGATAACCCCCGCTGATTTTTCTAAGATAATCCATAAGGCAGCCGCGACCCCCTATGAAGAGGTGATTAATTATCTTATCCTGAGAAGCCTCAAGCAGGCCCGCTACTCCCCGATAAACGTGGGGCATTTTGGGCTTGCCTCGACGTGCTATACCCATTTTACATCGCCAATCAGGCGCTATCCCGACCTCGTCGTCCACAGGATATTAAGAGATACACTGAATGGCGATAAGTCTGGAAAGCCCGACAATAAATCCGGCGATAGGGCAGCCGCGCAGAGGCTCTCCGATGTTGCCTTTAACTCCTCACGCCGCGAGCGCGTGGCAGAGGAGGCCGAACGAGAGGTCATTGACGCCATGCGGACGTGGTTTATGAAAGACAGGGTAGGGGAAGTCCTCAACGGTAAGGTTGTTGGCATGAATTCCCACGGCATGAGAGTGAGGCTAAACGACTACTTCGTAGACGGCTTCCTCCATATATCGTACATGGTGGACGATTACTATGTTTATGAAGAGGGTTCTCTCACTATCAGGGGGAAAAACACAAACAAGACATTCTCAATCGGGCAGGCCATTCAGGTAAGGATAGACAAGGTTGACATAGCGGAGCGTGAGATTGTCTTCGGCCTTTAACCCGATATTTCCCACCGTTTAATTTTTTTTTCGGCTCGTGTATCCTGTGATACAGACGTGAAAAATAATATCTGTTAGAGTATATCCATGGTATATGAAGATTAAATCGCCGCTATACCAAGTGAACAAGGAGTCAATCAAGGGTTCGTAGAGCCCTAATCACTAATACACACATAAGGAGTACTAAAATGTCAGAAAACGAATCCCCTAAAAGCCGTTTAGTAGCGCTGTTGTTATGTTTCTTTCTCGGATGGGCCGGTGGACACCGCTTTTATGCAAACAAGATTGGAACCGGAATCATCATGTTCATGACGATGGGCGGTTTTGGAATATGGTATTTTGTTGACCTGGTCATGATTTCCCTCGGCGCCCTCAAGGACAAAGATAATCTGCCAATAACCAAGTGGTAGTTTTTTTTCTCGTACAGGTTTCACGCGAGGGTGAGGTTAGCTTGCCCGCGCGTGAGATTGTCTTGCCAATGAATAAGAAAAGGCTGGTGAAGAAATGTACTACATAGCCTGGTTAATTCTGGTAGTTGTGGTGGCATTATGGAAGAGAGAGCTGAAAGAGACTAAGGCCGCATATCTCACTATACTCGGCGAATTGAAAAGCGAGCGCATGGAGTTCGATAAGCTCAAAGAGAGATATTTGATTTTGCTCAATGGGCAGGGTGACGCCCCTGTTGCACGCAGGGCTAAAACACCCAGCCGTAAGGGAAAGGCCTGACCCCCAATAAAAAATGTATCATCCCTTTTTTATCACAATATACCCGGCGGCTATTATCAGTACTCCCCCTAAGACAGACAGCGCGTCCGGCATTTCTGACAAGATAAGCGCACCAAAGACAATCGCCCCTATTGGCTCGATATAACCTAAAATTGCCGCCTTATTTGCCCCGACATGCGCTATCCCGCTGTAATACAGGTATGTCGCCACTGTTGAGTAAAGCGCCCCTATGGCCACAACAATCCAAAGCGATTGGGCTGTTGCGGGTGTCTGCCCGGCAAAAGGCATTAAAAGCATCACCACGAACAGGTTTTGAAAGAATACTACGAGGTATTTATTATTGTTGTCCGATATAATTTTTAAGACAATAATTATTGCCCCATAGGCCACGCCTGAGATAAGTCCGCAAATGATTCCTATTGTGTCAGGCTTAAACCGCTGGCCGGTGGAACCAGCGCCGGTGCTGAAAATCCGGGCTGCCACATCCAATACCGAGACGTCTCTCATAATAATCCAAAGCCCCAACGATGCAACTGACACTGACAATACAGCAGTCATCGTGATTTTTTCTTTTAGGAAAATAGGCGCCATCAGCATAACAACAATCGGCGCAATATAGTGTGTGAAGACCGCGTTGGATATGGATGTGTAAGAGAAAGCGTAAAAATACGCCAGCGTGTTTATCAGCGACAGGACACTAAGCACAAAGATACTAAAGAATCCCCTTGCAGAGGGAAGCCCCTTTCTGATTGGTGCCCTGAGGAAGATAAACGACTGGATGACAAGCGACACTACGAGGGAATAAAACATAAGTGACGCAACAGGCATCTTCGAAGCCCTGACGACAATCCCCTGAGAACTCCATATAAGAAGCGCCGAGATTATAAAGAAATAGCCTTTTTCTGATGTATTAGATTTTGGCAAGGATTGATTGCTGATTAATCTTAAATTTCTCTATCAGCGCCGACTTAACGGCGGGTGGAACAAGGCCGTCAACACAGCCGCCTAGCTGAGCGATTTCCTTCACCGCCGACGAGGTGAGAAATGAGTACTCCTCAGAGGGCATCTTGAAAATCGTTTCAATGGCGGGCTTTAGTCTCCTGTTCAGTAAGGCCATCTGAAGCTCATATTCGAAGTCAGACACCGCGCGAAGGCCGCGAATTAAGATGATGCAGCCCTTTTTTTCGGCATAATCAACTAACAGGCCGTCAAAACTCTCAACTGTGATATTGTTGCCCGCAGGCAGAGATTTTTCTATAAGCTCCTTCCTTTCCGGTACGCTAAAAAGAGGGGTCTTCTTGGCGTTAGTCGTAATGGCGATGATAAAACGGTCAAAAAGTCTAACGCTTCTCAGGACGATGTCGAGGTGTCCGTTGGTAAAGGGATCGAATGTGCCCGGGTAAATTGCCAATTTATTCATTATTATCCTCACTGGTTTTGTACACACTTAACGATGTGTCGCCGTATCTGTAGGTTCTTAAAAATATCAGGCTGCCAGATGAGCCGGGTGCCTGCTTCTTTGAAGGGTGCTCAACTATGACTAAGGCATTGTGTTCACTTAGTATCCACGAGTGTTGCAGGGCGGGCAGGAGCCTTTCAACCTCGCCGGAGTCATACGGCGCGTCGGCAAAAACAATATCGAAGGGGGCAGAGACCCGCCTGCGTAACGATGAGGGCGCTGATTCACTTACAATGCCCACTGCGTCGCCGCATATAGCCGCATTTAGCGGGTTATTACAGAATGCTGGATTGCGCTCTATGGCATTGATGACGTGCCTGTCAATATCAACAAACACGACACGCCGCGCGCCGCGGCTAAGTGCCTCAAAGCCGACCGCGCCGCTTCCGGCGTACAGGTCGGCAAAGGAACTGCCCACCACACGCTGCCTTATAATATTAAACAGCGATTCTCTGACCTTTGCAGACGTCGGCCTCAGTGCCTTACTGTGTCTTACAGGGACAGTCTTTCCCTTAAGTGCTCCGGCAATAATTTTCATTTCCTGCTCAACAATACCTGATTAACAGTATCACGGCTTGGGTATAAAATTCAAGGTGTAAAAAAATCAGGGGTGCTTTAGCCCGGTACCATATGCTATACTTACAGCGGTGGTCTACCAGTGAACAGTCTTTTTACTCATACGCCCAAAGGGGATGAGGTTGGATATCTTAAACACGGCTCCGGCAGTGCAAAGGTCATATTTATCCACGGCAACCTTGCCTCGTCGCTTTGGTGGAGGACGTCTTTTGAATGTATAAGGCCTGGCTACGAGGTATACGCCATTGACTTGCCCGGCTCCGGCAGCACACCCGAAACGTATAAACGCCATACGCTTGACTATCTGGCGTCGTTTGTCAATGATTTTAGTGACGCGCTCAGATTAAATCGCTTTTACCTCGTCGGGCATTCAATGGGCGGGGGGATTGCCCAGTTGTTTGCAATTAACTATCCTGAAAAGGTAGAGAAACTCGTCCTCATCAATTCAATCGCCATGGACGGGCTTAAACTTGGCTTTGAGTACGACGATAACATGATGCGGGCCGTTATGAAAAACGAAATGTTATTGAGGAATTGGTTGAGGGCGGTTATGCCCGGCATGGAAGACGACAAAATGTTTGAGCAAATCGCTGCACATGCCCTGAAATCCTCCGAACAGGTCTTCGTAGACCACCCAAGGGCGATGTCTGAGTCGGATTGGACAGACAGGATTCACAAAATCCTGTGCCCCACACTCTTTATACATGGCATATGGGACGACTTCATACCAAAGACAGGCAGCGAAAAGACGGCACAGGCGATTAATAACTGCCGCCTCATGTATATGGAGAAATGTGGCCATAGCCCAATGCTTGAGGTGCCGCAGGCGTTTAATGACGCCATATTTGATTTTTTTGAAGAATAATCCAGCCCTGTCACTCCGCGACAAAAAATTGTATCCACGACAAAAAATTATCTCAACCCTGCTTGCCTTGTCGTCATTCCGGCTTGTCCGGAATCGGTCTCTACACATTCTCAAGCCAAATAAGATTCCGGACAAGCCGGAATGACAAAATGAGGCCGGAATGACGGACTAAGGGTAAATTCATTATTCCCTGGTGCGAAAGTTTAGTTAGAAATGTCGTGGAGTGAGTCCGGTTCTGTCAGAATATTAACGTTAATATATCTAAACTACTACTATATATATAATATAGTAATATATTGTTATTGAGGAGTATTAGTGTTATATGCTATCTTGCTGTCAATCAATACCACAAAAAAATAGTGTTTTAATATTGACATAGCACAAAAATAGCTATACAATACGGGAATACTATGGAGACAAGAACACATTTTTATAAGCTGATTGGGAAATCCACCCATATGCAGCGCCTGTATAATATGATTGAGAAGGTCTCGCGCGCCGAGAGTACGGTTCTTATCACTGGTGAAAGTGGCACAGGCAAGGAACTCGTGGCAAAGGCGATTCACCATAACAGCGTCAGGGGGGAAAATCCGGAGAATCCTTTTATTCCATTGAACTGTGGGGCTATCCCTAAGGATCTGCTTGAGTCCGAGCTGTTCGGACACGAAAAGGGGGCTTTTACGGGGGCTATAAACACCCGCAAGGGGCGTTTTGAGCTTGCCGACAAGGGTACAATCCTCCTTGATGAGATAGGAGAGCTTCATCCATCGCTTCAGGTTAAACTTCTTAGGGTGCTTCAGGAAAGGGAATTCGAGCGGGTAGGGGGGACAAGGACAATAAAGGTTGACATCAGGATTCTGGCGGCGACCAATAAAGACCTCCATGAGGCCGTAAAAAGCGGCACCTTCAGAGAAGACCTCTTCTACCGTCTCAACGTCATTCCGATTCACATCAGCCCGTTGAGGCAACGCAAGGACGATATCCCAATGCTGGTAGACCACTTTATGAACATTTTTATCAGGAAGATGCCGTCTTCACTTCAAGGGCAGGATGGCCCTAAGACCCTGAAAATTCTACCAGAGGCCATTAACGCAATGCTTGAGTATCAGTGGCCGGGAAACGTCAGGGAACTTGAGACGCTGATAGAGAGGTTTGTTATTTTAAATGAGACTGGTACGATAACACATGAGGATTTGCCCGAACGGTTCTTTACTAATACTAAACAGCGGGTGGAGACCTTGCAGCACACCACGACTCAGATGACCCCTGAAGGAATGGATTTGCAGGCATACCTTGATGACGTTGAGACATCGTTCATTGTTCAGGCTATGGAAATCGCCGGCGGCGTAAAGAGCAAGGCGGCGGCGTTGCTTGGGATGAACAGGACTACCTTTCTGGAGAAACTCAAGAAAAAGGGCCTCGACGCAAAGTCAGGCGAAGCGCCGGTTACGTAACCTCAAAAGCGTCGGTTTTTTGACGTCCAGCATTATAAAACCTTTAAAATTAAATATTTACAATCTGGTATGTAATTTGCTACTATATAATCATGTCACAGGTATTGAGGGGTAATAGTGGCAATATTATGACAAACAGATTTTTGATAAAGGTGATACTATTAATCACAGCGCTGCTTGGCGTGGATGTTGTGGATGCCATAGAGATAAGCAAGGTGCTGGTGACGCCCGGGCTTAAGCAGGCGTGGGTGTATCTTGAGATGAAGGACTATAAGCGGGCAGAGGGGGCGCTGAAGGAATGTTATCTGGATACCACCGAGACCGGAGCTGCCTGTAATTTTATCCGCGCCAGGATTCTTGACAGGCAGAAAAACGTACTGGGCGCTATTGACGCGTACAAGAGGTCATTTGCGCGCTCAACAAACCCTGGGATTCGTGAGGAGGCGCTTTTTCGCAAATCAGAGCTGTTCTTTGAGAGAAAATACTTCTATGAATCCTCGTCAGGGTTCAGGCTGTATGTGAAACAATATCCTGAGGCGAGGAATATTGAAAAGGCCTACCTGTATCTTGCAAAGAGTCTTGATCTTACTAAGAATCAGTCCGACGCGCTTGTGGCGTATGAAAAGGCCGGTGATGGTTCCGCGGCCCTTTACGGCAAGGCAAATGTGCTGCAGAGGCTTGGCAGGGCAAACGAGGCTCAGCAGATGTACGACAAGGCGGTTGTGGAGGACTCCGCCTACCTGGACAAAAGCGGAGAGACACGTTATTTATACGGTGAAAACCTGATCCAGACGGGCAACTTGCAAAAGGCCAAAGAGGTGCTCCGGCAGATGATCGATAACAATACGATAACCGATGTAAAATTAAAGCAAAAGGTCAACCTTGCCCTCGGCACAATTGAGGCCGATGGCGAAAATAATGAGGCTGCGGCCAAATATTTGGCGGCGGCTGTCAGGGAAAAAAACATGGGCACTGACGTCAGGCCTAAGGCCCTGATGCGGCTTGCCCGCGTGCAGATAGCGTCAAATAAGCTTATAGACGCGCGGCAATCTATAGATGACCTGAAAAAGCTCTTTATAAGCGGCAAGGACAAGGAAGAGCTGTCCCTCCTCACATTTGAGCTTCTGTTAAGGGAGAAAAATATTCCAGAGGCAGTAAAAATATTAAGAACCATGCTTGCGGCACAGCCAAACTCAAAAGAGCTGCTGCTGAAACTTGAGGCAGTCCTCAACGCCACAGTCCTCTCAGACAAGGAGCAGTTCATCGCCTTGTGGGAGGAATATGGAAAGAGGTTTATGGACAAGGCACACGAAAAACTTGTCTTACAGGCATCCGACATATTGAAAGATAGCGGCGGCAAGCCGTACATAGATGTCCTTGAGTGGATTTCTCTCAACTCCTCAGATGAGCAACAGCAAAAGGCCCTCTACGAACTCTCTAATCTGTACTCCAACATTGGCGACAAGGCCGCGGCCGTAAAATACCTCAGCGAGCTGAAGAGGTTTAAAGTGCCCGCGGACGATATCCTGAGGTCTGAGGCAAAGGTGTTATTCGAAAATAATGATTTACAGGGCGTGTACGAAAGATTGACGGCCATGAAGCATTTGAAAAGAGAAGACCTTCCGATGCTCAGGGATGCCGTAGGCGCCGCCAGGAATAAAGAGAAGGCGCTGGCCTTTTACGACCACGTATTGAGAAGTCTCGGGGCTGAAACCGGGGATGCCATGGCTCTGGCGGAGAATTATTACCAGATGGGCAGAAAAGACGACGCCATTTATTACTATAAACAGGTACTGACGAAGGACCCGGCAAACGAGTGGGCGCTGTACAGGACAGGCATAATGCAAAACGGCACCGAGGGCAAAGAGGCATTGAAGAAGCTCAGCGAGGGAAACTCTCAGTTGAGTAAATTTGCCAAATCAATAATTCAGGGCGACGGTGTTAACAAACAACTGGAAGATCTACAGTAATACGTTAATAAAATATGATTAACTATAAGGAAAACAAATGGAAATGGTAAAGCCAATTGAAGACATCTCGCGTCTGAACGACGCGTTCCAGAATTTTATGCTCGCCTCGCAAAGCCTTGAGCATGTGTATCAACAACTCAAAGACCGCGTAGTGTATCTGACCGGGGAGCTTGAGGAGAAAAACAGGCAATTAGAAAAGGCCTTGTACAATACGGAGGAGGCGGAGGACTACCTGAAGGGGATTTTGGAGAGCCTGAGCGAATCAATAATAGTCATTGACCCCGCCGGTGATATTACCATGTTTAACAAGGCCGCCGAGAAGCTGATTGGCATGAGTGCTGAGGACGTAATAGGAAGGCCGTTTGACGGACTTGGGATAAAATTCGAAAGCGATGGGACAGATACGTTTCTAAAGACGCGCAAAAAGACGCATAACGTGTTTATATCCCGGTCAAACGTAAGCGACTCAAGGGGTTCTGTCAGAGGCCAGGTGATAATGATACAGGATATGACGAGGATAAAGGAACTTGAATCCCATCAGGAGCGAAACAAGCGCCTCATAGCGATGGGCGAGATGGCGGCACAGATAGTGCATGAAATAAGAAGCCCCCTTTGCAGCATAGAGTTGTACGCAAGTATGCTTGAAAACGAGATGGGCAACTCGCCACAGACGAACTTTGCAAAGGGAATCTACACGGGGATAAAGAGCCTTAATAACATACT
The DNA here is from genome assembly GCF_046044395.1 of Candidatus Magnetominusculus dajiuhuensis. Lineage (NCBI taxonomy): Bacteria > Pseudomonadati > Nitrospirota > Nitrospiria > Nitrospirales > Nitrospiraceae > Candidatus Magnetominusculus > Candidatus Magnetominusculus dajiuhuensis. Next base: position 13,160 of record NZ_JBJUSG010000036.1, read on the forward strand.
CACAAATATGCTGTTCTTTGCAAAGCCACAAAAGCCGGCCTTCCACACCCTAAACTTAAACACCGTGGTGAGCGAGACAATATTCATGCTGATGCCGCTGGTAGAGGCCCGTGGAATAAGCTTTACGAGGAGTGAGTGCAGTGGCACTCAGGTCGTTGGAGACGCCGAGCTGTTAAAACAGGTGCTTATGAACGTGATTATAAACGCCATTCAGGCCGCCGGTGAGGCCGGAGAGATAGGAATAAACGAACGCGTAAACGGTGCCGCTGTCGTAGAGGTTACGGACAACGGTGAGGGGATAGAGCATGAAAATCTTGAGAGGATTTTCGATCCTTTTTTCAGCACAAAGGAAAAAGGCACGGGGCTTGGGCTTGCCATTGCCTCAAAGATAATGCTTGCCCATGACGGGATAATCAGGGCAAGGAGCGAAAAGGGGATGGGCAGTACATTTGAAATCGTTCTGCCTCTAATATTATAACCGCGGTTATGTTAAAATAAGTAATGAGGAGAGCCGATTGAAAGCAATGAAGCCAATTTTAGTGGTTGACGACGACCCTCAGATGAGAGATGCGTTAAGAGAGGCCATACAAAGGCTGGGTTACGAGGCCACTGTGGCCGAAAACGGCCAGGACGGCCTTATCAAGATGGCGGGTACGCCGTTTGCTATGATAATCACCGATATGAAGATGCCCAGAATGGACGGCCTCCAGTTCCTGAAAGAGGTGAGGAGGCGCGTAGGCAACCTTCCGGTTCTTGTAATAACCGGTTACGGCACTGTGGAAAATGCCGTGGAGACGATGAAAGAAGGCGCCACTGACTACCTGATGAAACCGTTTTCTTTCGATAAGTTAAACGCCAAGATAAGCTCCATTATGGAGTCCACGGCCGCGGACAGGGAAATCATCACCGGGAATCCCAAGATGGTGCGCCTGTTACAAATCACCCGCGATGTGGCCGCGGGCGATACAACTGTCCTGATATATGGCGAGAGCGGCACGGGCAAAGAACTGATTGCCAGGTACATACACGGCCAGAGCCTCAGAAAATTAAAACCCTTCGTTGCCGTCAACTGCGCGGCAATCCCTGAACACCTCATGGAGTCAGAGCTGTTCGGCCACGAAAAAGGTTCTTTTACCGGCGCGACCGATAAGAAACCCGGCAAATTTGAACTGGCCAACGATGGCACTATCCTTCTTGACGAGATCGGGGAGATGCCAATGGGCCTTCAGGCCAAACTCCTGCGCGTGCTTCAGGAAAGGGAGATAGACAGGATAGGTGGAAAACACACCATCCCCATCAATACGAGGGTTTTGGCCACAACCAACAGGGACCTCAGAAAAGAGGCCGCGGCAGGGACATTCAGAGAAGACCTCTACTACAGGCTCAGCGTCTTTCCCCTTCACGTCCCCCCGCTGCGGGAACGCCCGGAGGATATATCCCTGCTGTCTGAGTACTTTGTCAAAAAATTCTCCGCCCTTCTCAACAAAGAAGTCAAAGGGCTGACAGAGGATGCCCTGAGTTTTCTCCTGAGAAATGAGTGGCGCGGCAATATCAGAGAACTGGAAAACGCCCTGCACCGCGCGGTGCTGCTTTCAAGGGGACAGTTAATTGATATATCAGATTTCATGCTTGACGAACCAACACCAGCCCAGAAAACCAGTCTGCACGCTGATGACAACAGCAAACGTGGCATAAAGGAAATGGAGAGAGACCTTATTATGAAAACGCTCAGGGATGTAAATGGCAATAAGACAAAGGCGGCAAAGATTCTGGGCGTAAACGTGAGGACTATCAGAAATAAACTTAGCGAATATGGGAAAAATTTTCCAGATGAATAGTAAACTGTTGGAAATACGACGCTGTATTGACCCCTTTCAGACTTGGGGCGCGGCAAGAGTTGTGTGCCATTATTCTATGATTACAGATAGTTATTGGTTATTATGTAAAGAATCAGTTTAAGCATTGGGTGTGTTATTAAGGCTGGCATGGTTATTGATAGGGTATTGTTAGTTGGTACTTAGATTTGGAGGAGTGTGTTATGGAATTGGACAATGGATTTGCAGACTTAGAGAAGCTTATAGGTGCCACCGCGCTGCGCCACCGCGTGTTGTCGTCAAATATCGCCAACTCGGACACGCCCAACTACAAGGCGAAGGATGTTGACTTTGGTTCGTTTTTTGACGATCAACGGTTGAAGATGGACGCGACAAAGCCAATGCACTTTAGCAACGGCGCGCCAACATCGGCGTCAGGCCAGACGGTGGAGGATAACGCCCTGTTATGGGGTGACGGCAACAATGTCGAGGTTGACATGGAGTTGGCGAAGATGACTGAAAACGGCTTAAAATTTCAGGCGGCTGTAAAATTGGTATCGGAAAAGATAACGATGTATAAAAGTGCCCTGAAGAGGGTATAAGAATGCTGTCCAAAGGAGTTAGCGATGGATTTGTACGGAGTTTTTAAGACAAGCGCATCGGCCCTTGCGGCGCAGCGTGAGAGGATGAATGTCGTGGCATCGAACCTGGCAAACGCCCACACGACAAGGACAGACCAGGGCGGCCCGTATAAGAGAAGGGATGTGGCATTTCAGGTGTCGCCTGTGGATAAAGACCCAAACACGTTGAATAATGGCGTGAAAGTCTCTGAAATAGTGGAGGACCAGACGCCGCCCATGTTGGTTTACGACCCCACACACCCTGACGCCAACAGTGCCGGATATGTGGCGATGCCAAATGTTAATGTGGTAGAGGAAATGGTAAACATGATGATGGCGTCAAGGGCATATGAGGCCAACGTGTCGGCCTTTAACATCTCTAAGGGTATGTACCTTAAAACGTTAGAAATAGGGAAATAGGGAGGTAGCTTATGTCTGATATAAAAATAAACGGCGCGAGCCTTGAAATTCCACAGCAGTTAAGGTCTGCCAGCAATGGCGCTGCCAATAAGGGCGCTGACGACTCAGGCGCTGGCGGTTTTGACGCTGCCCTGAATGAGGCGTTCACAAAGGTCAACGCCATTCAGCAGGAGGCCGACAAGGCAGTGCAGGACCTTACTAAAGGTGGCGATGTCACTAACGCGGTAATGGCAATGCAGAAGGCCGATATGTCTTTCCAGTTGATGGTGGAAGTGAGAAACAGGCTGCTCACCGCCTACGATGACGTGATGAGGATGCAGGTGTAGTAGTGTCGTGAGCTAAGGCAGTCGGGTCGTACGGTTGTGGAAGTGGTTACGCGGTAGTACAGTTAGTAGAGGCGGGTTGTGCCGCGGCTGGTAGTGGCCGTGGCTTAGGCGGTGGTAGTTGCGATTATTTTCTGAGGAGTTTGCCCTGTAATGAAACGGGGAGGCGTTTATCCTCAGACATATAGTCGGATTATAAACAGTTAATATAAAATGCAAGCGCAGGGCGATATGGCAAACACTATTGAAACGATAAAGAACTGGTCTAATAAGAAAAAGGTGGTCATCGCCTTATCTCTGGTGGTGGGGATTGCGGCGATAGTGTTGTTGTTTTCGTGGTCTCAGGCGACAAACTACGCGGTGATGTTTTCTAATCTTTCTGAGGGTGACGCGGGAAAGATAGTAGAGAAGCTGCAGCAGCTTAAAATACCATATCAGGTAACGTCAAACAGCATCATGGTACCTGCGGAAAAAGTCTATGACCTGAGGCTTCAAATGGCCGCACAGGGGCTTCCCCAGGGCGGTGGAATAGGGTTTGAGGTGTTCGATAAGGCAGACTTTCAGGCTACCGACTTCGTCCAGAAACTCAACTATAAGAGGGCGTTGGAGGGAGAACTTGCGAGGACTATATCTGCCCTTGCTGAGGTTGACAGGGCAAGGGTTCATCTGGCTATGCCGGAGAAGTCCCTTTTTGTAAAGGAAAAACAGCCGCCTACGGCCTCCATACTCGTTACCTTAAAATCCGCAAAGTCCCTGACACAGGGTCAGATACAGGGCATCGTACACCTTGTCTCAAGCAGTATTGAGGGATTAAATCCCAACGATGTGACGATTGTTGACAGCAGCGGCAACATGCTGACGCGTCCGGTTGACGAGATGATGGGCCTTACGGGCACAGAGCTGGATTACCAGCGAAAATATGAAAGGGACATAGAGGCAAGTATTCGTGACATCCTTGAACCGGTAGTCGGCAAGGACAAGGTCAAGGTAAAGGTGCACTCAGAGCTGGACTTTTCGCGCACAGAGAAAACTGAAGAGACGTACGACCCGGATGGCGCGGTGGTAAGGAGCCAACAGACGACAAGTGAAGATTCTCAGACGTCTGCCCCGGCCGGTGTGGTTGGGGTTCAATCGAACCTGCCGGCAAAGGCCACGCCGCAGTCACAGGGCGGACAGCAGCAGATGAAAAAGAAGACCGAGACAATAAATAACGAAATCAGCAGGACAACAAGCCATATCATAGCCCCATATGGCAGTGTCAAGAAGCTCACGGCCGCCGTCCTGGTTGATGGCGTCTATACGATGAAGGCGGATTCGAAAGACCCCAAAGACGTCGTATATACCCCGCACAAGGAGGATGAGATAAAGCAGTATGAGAACCTTGTGAAGAAGGCCATTGGTTTTACTGAGGCCAGAGGAGACGACGTAACGGTAATAAACATGCCTTTTGAGCCGCTGCCAAAGGAGGAAATCCTGCCGGTTAAGAGGAGCTATACAGACTACATTAAGGACGGCGTGATGGTTACGAAGTATCTGGCGCCTGTGATGTTAGCGCTATTGTTTATCGTATTTGTGGTCAGGCCGATAGTGAAATCTCTGGTAATGGAGTCAGCGCCGGTGGTAAAGGAGCTACCGTATTCCAGGGCTGGTGGCGGTACCGCCGCTGAGAGAGAGTATGAGGCCAGAGAGGGGGGGACGTCCTCAAAAGAGAAGGGTGTAAAGATGCCGCCTACTGAGGAGATGACCATTAAAAGAGAGATGACGGGCTGGTCTGACTGGGTGAAAGAAAACCCCTCGCAGGCAGCCACACTAATCAAGGAATGGATGGGCACTGAGGAGCCGACATAATGTCAAAAGAGCAATCAGACAGAAAAGTAACGCCACCGTCTGCGCCCAAATGGCCCGGTTCCCCTGGTCCCCAGGACAGAGAGAAATGGTCTAAGTGGGCGAAGGAACACCCTGAGCAGGCGGCAAAAATGATAAAAGACTGGATTGGCGCTGTGGAGGAGGGAGGATAAGAGATGGAACTGACCGGTTCAGAGAAGGCCGCGATATTTCTAACGGCAATAGGGGAAGACGCCGCTGCGGCGGTACTAAAAAGTATGGATTTTAAGGACATCGGCAAGGTTAGCTCAATGATGTCAAAGATGCAATCGCTGAAAGAGGATGAGATAAAATCAGTCTTCAAGGAGGCGTTCACGAAAATTGAAAAGGGAGATGTGTTCGTCGGTGGCGGTGAATATGTAAGGCAGATGCTGACTAAGGGCCTGGACGAAAAGACCGCGAAAAAGATCATGGAAAAGACCGCAGTGGAGGCAACTCTGGACTCACTGAAGAAGGTTGACGCGAAAAAGCTGACTAACTTCCTGCTCACTGAGCATCCACAGACCATTGCCCTCATCCTTACCCTTCTTGACCCCGGACAGGCGGCAACCGTGTTGACGACACTGCCAAAATCGTTAAAAGTTGATGTTGCCATGAGAATGGCAACGACAGAGGGCATCCCTGCCGACGCAATAGGAGAGATAGAGGAAGTGCTCAAGAGCGAACTTGACCTTGACAGGAGCGAGGGCATTAAGGTGGGTGGCGTGAAGAAGGTTGCCCAGATCCTTAATTCTACGGACAAGGCAACAGAAGAGCTGATTTTGGAAAATATTGAAAGCCATGACTACGAGCTTGCCGACTCTATCAGGCAGTTCATGTTTGTCTTTGAGGACATTGTCAAGATAGCCGACAGAGACGTTCAGCAGATACTCAAAGAGGTCAGCACAGAGGAGCTTTCTCTGGCGTTGAAGACCGCTTCTGACGCGCTGAAAGATTTAATATTTAAGAACATGTCAAAGAGGGCCGCCGAAATACTCAAAGAAGACATGGAGGTAAAAGGGCCGGTCAGGGTCTCAGAGGTGGAGAAGGCCCAGCAGAGTATCATCAAGGCAACAAGGCGGCTAAGCGAGGCGGGTAAGATAACCCTGCCCGGAAGTGGAGAGGAAGAGGCACTTGTTTAGCCAGAAGGTATTAAGAAATTCCAATCTTGAGCGATACACGCTGCCCTCTCTGGAGACGCTTGAGTTCGAGGGTGAGGTCTCAGACCATGTGGATGTGCCGCCAGAGCCGCCGCCAGACCCTGAGGCCATTGAGCGTGAGGCAAGGCAAAAAGCGGTTCAAATAGAAAAAGACGCCCGTGAGCAAGGTTTTAAGGCCGGGCTTGTGGAAGGCCAAAAGTCCTATGAGGAAAAGGCGGCCCTGTTGATAGGGCAACTCAGCGGTATGATAACGCAGCTTGGGGAATTAAGGGAGAGGCAAACTCGGGAGGCCGAGCCGCAGTTGCTTGCGCTTGCCATAGGCATTGCAAAAAAAGTGCTCTATGCTGAGATTTCCATTAACCCGGAGATTATTATTGGACTTGTCAAAGAGGGCATAAACAGACTTGAAAAGATGGGCCAGATTACTATAAAGATTCACCCGTCTTTGCACGAGTTGTTTTTAAAGAAAATGCCTGAGTTTCATGAGTTGCACGTTGATGTAGTGCTGGATATAGACCCCTCGCTGCCGGTGAATGGCCCTTTGGTGGTTGGCCCTGTGGAAGAGGTGGTAATAAATATTGATGAACTTCTGATGAACACACTTGAAGATATGAGGCAAAACCTTGCAGCCCATTGATCTATCACCCTATATAAAGGCGGCGCAACAGGCAGAGCCTATGAGGGTTTACGGCAGGATAACGGAAATAACCGGTATCATGATAAAGGCCACTGGCCTGAAGGCCAGCGTGGGCGAGGCATGCAGGATTTACTCAGACACCCAGATGCCGATAGACGCCGAAATAGTTGGATTTAAAGATTCTAAGGCACTTTTAATGGCCACTGGCGACATATCATGGATAAAACCCGACAGCAGGATACTTTCCCTGGGAAAAAAGGTCTCAATAAAGGTCGGCGAGGGACTTATTGGAAGAGTCATAAACGAATCCGGCCAGCCCATTGATGGAAAAGGCCCGATAAGCGGTTTCAGCTATCCACTGATGTCAGTCCCGCCAAACCCCATGTTGAGGGAACGAATCAGTGAACCCATGGACCTTGGAGTTGCGGCAATAAACGGCCTTTTGACAGTTGGCAAAGGGCAAAGGATAGGAATCATGTCCGGCGCCGGGGTTGGAAAGAGCGTTCTGCTTGGGATGATGGCAAAATACACGCGTGCCGATGTCAATGTAATCGCCCTCGTTGGGGAGAGAAACAGAGAGGTCAGGGAGTTTATCGAACGCGACCTTGGGCCGGAGGGGATGAGGAGATCTGTCGCTGTGGTATCCACGTCTGAGCAGTCACCGGTTGCAAAGGTGAAGGGGGCGTTTGTGGCCACGGCCATAAGCGAATATTTCAGGAGCCTTGGGAAGGACGTGCTGCTGTTTATGGATTCGCTGACGCGCGTTGCTATGGCACAGCGCGAGATAGGATTGGCGGTGGGTGAACCACCGGCCACTAAGGGCTACACGCCGTCTGTGTTTGCCCTCCTGCCGAAACTCCTTGAAAGGGCAGGGACACAGAAGGGAAAGGGCAGCATCACGGGTCTTTATAGCGTTCTTGTTGAAGGCGATGACCTTTCAGACCCCGTGGCTGACTCTGTTATGTCTATTTTGGACGGCCATATCGTCCTGTCGCGTGATTTGGCAATGGAAAACCATTATCCCGCCATTAATATTTTGAGGTCAATAAGCAGGGTAATGCCGGATATCATCAATAAGGCTCATATGGATGTTGCCGGTAGATTTATTGAGGTGATGTCAATTTATAAGCGGTTTGAGGATATGATAAATCTGGGCGCGTACAAGGAAGGTTCAAATCCCAAGGTTGACTATGCCATATCAATGATTGACAGGTTAAATGCCTTCTTAAAGCAGGGGATGAATGAGCCAAGGGATTTCAATGCCAGTGTCAGGGGACTTGAAACGTTATTTTCAAAATCGAAGAAGGAATAGTGGATGTCAAAACTCGATACCCTTAAACGAATAGAACAGGTCAGGGAATTTAAAAAAGATGAGGCCGAAATAGAGGTTCATAAGGCGTGGAAGGCGCTGAGGACAGAACAGGAGGCACTTGCAGTGCTGGAGAGACTTCTCACAGATACGACAGTCGGCCTGGAGCGGAAAAAAATCGGCAATATTGCAAATACGTACGAACTTACGATTTACTATGATTATATTGATATGTTATATAGAAAAATAGACGAACAAGTACTTGTAATAAAACAGAAGGATGAGGAGCTCAGCGAGAAACAGCTTATACTCGTAGAGACGTACAAGGAATTAAAAACGGTTGGAATACTCAAGGATAAGGTAGTATATGAAGACAATAAAAGGAAGACTACAATTGAACAACGCCAGATGGACTTCGCATACCTTTCGCGTCTTCCAAGGGAATAGTATAACACTACTGGCACTGGTGTTTTGGGCCTGTATATGTGGCAGCGCCGTTTATGCCGCTGACCCCGCTGCCTCGCCCGCTCCATCTGCCGCTCCTGTTGAATCTGCCAGGAGTAAAAACATAGAACTATCAAAGAGGGAAGAGGCCGTACGAAAGGAAGAGGAGAGACTCAACGCGTTAAAAGTGGACATAGACGCTAAAATCGCGGAATATGAAAAAATCTTAAAACAGCTTGACGCGGTGATGGCAAAACTGAAAGAAGCCAACACCCAAAGAATGGCTAACTTAGTCAAGACTTATGAGTCAATGCCCGCGGAGAATGCCGCAAAAGACCTCGAATCGTCTGACGAAGAGCTGGCCGCCACAATACTCAGTAAGATGAAAAGCCGTAAGGCAGGACCAGTCCTTGCCGCAATGGGACAGAGAAAGGCCGCCGCGTTGACCGAACGTATGTCAAAGCTACTGAAAAATTTACCTGTTAAGTGAAAATTTTTCCCTGTAGTTTCCCCGTAGTCTCTTTGCCGTAGCGTAAAACCTCAATGTACATGCCTTAGTTTATCTGGCACGTATTTTGCTTTTACTACTTCCATGAGTGAGATATTACAGATAAACGGAAGCAGCACAGGCAGCATGGCAAAACCGACGCCAAGACACGAGGCCAGAGAGGCAAGCGCTCCGAGGCCAGGGGCCGACGACGCGAGAAACGACACCTCCGCATCCAGCTCAACTGCCCATAGCAGACGTGATCCCTCCGCAACCCGCTCCAATGGGGATTCCTCAGCGAACCGCCCGGATAACGGCCAACAGCGGACGAACTATTCAACTGATTCAGCAAGCCAGACGTCCAATACTACTCAGGAGGCAAAGGATTCAACCAGTCAGCGTTCAGATGACACCGCCACAGATAAAAACGGAGAGCAATTTAACGCTATCCTTGATAAGTTAATGAAAGGCGGCAAGGTTAGTAAAAACAACAGCGTGGCCGCCGCATTGGCAGCTCCAACCGCTGTGGCAGCCCTTCAACCTACCGGTATTACCGGCATTGGAGTGCAACCCGTTGCTGTCAACACCTCCAACACCGCCAACACCGCAATATTGTCTCTGTTGGGGGAACAACAGACATCAAACGCAAAACCCGGGACGACCCCGGATGCAAAACCGGCAAAAGACCCGGATACAAAAACTGATACAGATAGTAGCAAGCCGCAGCCTGTGGTCACCGACGTCAACACCGCCAACACCACAATCTTATCTCTGTTGGGGGCGGGGCAGACGTCAAACGCAAAACCCGGGACGACCCCGGATGCAAAACCGGCAAAAAACCCGGATACAAAAACTGATACAGATAGTAGCAAGCCGCAGCCTGTGGGCACCGACGTCAACACGGCCAACACCACAATCTTGTCTCTGTTGGGGGCGCAGCCGACGTCAAATACAAAACCCGAAACAACCCCGGATACAAAAGCGGCAAAAGACCCGGATACAAAAACTGATACAGATAGTAGCAAGCCTCAGCCTGTGGGCACCGATGTCAACACGGCCAACACCACAGTCTTGTCTTTGTTGGGGGCGCAGCCGACGTCAAATACAAAACCCGAAACAACCCCGGATACAAAAGCGGCAAAAGACCCGAATACAAAAACTGATACAGATAGTAGTAAGCCGCGGCCTGTGGGTGCCGACGTCAACACGGCCAACACCACAGTCTTGTCTTTGTTGGGGGCGCAGCCGACGTCAGACGCAAAACCGGCAAAAGACCCGGATACAAAAACTGATACAGATAATAGCAAGCCTCAGCCTGTGGGAGTGGATATCAGAGCGGCGAAAGACGCAATTCTTTCTCTGCCTGTGGCGGGGCAGACGTCAAACGTAAAACCCGAAACAACCCCGGATACAAAAACTGATACAGCAAATCTTACTCCAGATACTATTGAGCAGGCATTTGCTAAACTTACCCCTCAGTCCGGCTCAGAAAATACGGCTACCCCGCAGACGAAGATACCTGAGACGCAGACGGGTAGGGCTATAACCCCTGAGATGCTAACCACTGCAATGAGGGCATTAAACGTAAAAACTCCGGACAACAATCCGCGGGAAACAGAGATTGCGGATTTAAACTCCGCCCGGCACTCTAAGCGCGATGTATCCTCAAAGGACAGCTCCGGCACCATCAAGGATGTGCCTTCAAACGGCAATGTCCCGGACAACAATCTGTCGGAAGTGAATCTTGCAGATTCAAACGGCGCGCAGTTATCTAAGCACGACCAGCCCTCAAAGGACACCTCTGATGCCATTAAGGATATCTCATTGAAAAGTGGCGGCGACTCCAAACATGATGACGGCACCAGTACTACCACCGTTTCGGCTGACAAGACTCAGCAGCCATTTCACGAAGTAGTGGGGAAGGCTGCCCATACCGAGACCGCTAATACGGGTGATACGGGTGAGAAGCTTGCGGTCGGCGCATCAAAGACCATTGAACTAAACGGCAGCAAGTTTACGATTATGAGGAAAGGCGACACCTCCATAGAGGTGAAACTTGAGCCGGACGGCATGGGAAAGCTTGACCTCCACGTAAATGTCGAAAAAGGTGTTTTAACCGCAAACATAAGCGCATCTGACTCGTCAGCAAAGGGTGTTATAGAGAAAAACCTGCACGATATAGTCGGCGCGCTCACAAAAGAAGGTCTTACAGTAGGAGGATTTACTGTTTCTCTTAAAGATAGAGGCGGGAATTTTAAAGAAGGAAAAAACGAAAACAGCGCCAATAAGAGCCAGAAAGAACAGAGGCAGATACAGCCGGTTGCCATAACAGGGTATGTAAAGACCGGATATAAGATAAATGACGGCATAAGTATATTTGCATAAAAAGATAACGTAAACAAGGAGGATATTATGGGAGTGTCATCAGTCGGTGTAGCTAGTACAACAAGTACAATGGATTATTATTCCGCGTTCAAAAGCGCGAAGGCCGCCTCGACATCGGGTTCATCGTCAACTACGGGTTCAACATCAACTGGTTCAACAACGACTACGGGTTCAACATCAACCACGGGCAGCACGTCATCGTCATCCGGCACTACAACTTCCGGTACCGGCAGCGCTTCCACTTTTGGCAACAACATGACGGATTTCCTGTCACTTTTCATGACACAACTAAAATATCAGAACCCGACAAGCCCGATGGACACTAACAATTTCACGAGCCAGCTCGCTCAATTTACTGAGGTACAGGACCTGACCACTATGAACACGAACATGCAGAACCTCAGCGCGTATTCAAACTCGTTAAACAATCTCACGTCAGCAGGTCTTATAGGCAAGAATGTTGTCATGAATGACGGCACTTCCGGAACCGTAACAGGTGTAAAGTTCAGCAGCGGCGTTACTTATCTTACGCTCAGTAACGGAAGCAGCGTACAGATGATTAACGTAAAAGAAATAAATTCTGCTACCGGCACCAGCACCAGCGGCACCAGCACAAGCGGCAGTGGCACCAGCGCCAGCACAACTAATACGACTACATAAAATGGATAATAAAGGAGGGTTAATAAAATGATATCTTCACTGTGGAGCGCGGTAAGCGGAATGAGTAGCACCAGTACAGGTCTGGATGTGGTTAGTAATAACATATCCAATATGAACACGACAGGTTATAAAACCAGCAGGACAAACTTTGGCGATGTGCTTAGCCAATATGTCGGTACCTCAGATGGGCAGGTTGGAAGCGGCTCTCAGGTAACGAGCGTAAGTACGTTTATGACACAGGGTTCTCTGATAACTACCGGCAATACGTATGATATGGCGATAGATGGTACGGGATACTTTGTAGTTAAAGACTCGTCATCCGGGGTAACTGATTACACGAGGGCTGGGACGTTCAGTGTAGACAAGAGCGGTTATCTTGTAACGTCCTCGGGAATGAGGGTTCAGGGATATATGGGTACCGATGTTAATGCTACAACCTCTTCCACTGATAATGGTGTTATGACAGATATTAAGATTTCCAGCAATATAGCCACGGCAAAAGAAACGAGCAGCGTAACAACAGGGGTCAATCTAAATTCACAGGCCTCGGTTATCTCCGCCGCGTTTACACTGGACGGTAACGGCGACGGTGTGAACAATGACCCTACAAATTATAACTACGCCCAGACGACAACGGTTTATGATTCTCAGGGAGGCTCTCACCAGGTTACGGCATATTTCACAAAAACCGCCGACAATACGTGGCAGGTTCACTATGCCTATCCAGCCACCGTCAACACATCAACCTCATCAAGTCCCTCACTCACATTGGCAACAGGCAACGCGCAGACCCTCTCGTTTGATACAAGTGGCAGGCTGGTAAGCGATGGCTCCACGGCATCGCCAAATGTTGACCCGACTACATACTTTAGCTTCGGCACCTCAGTCGACAATCCTCAAGGTATTGTGTTTGATTATGGAACTTCGACAGACGAAGGTGGCAATGGGCTTAACGGCAGCACTCAGCTTGCCGAAGGCAATCAAATGTTAAACTCGGCACAAAACGGTTACGCGGCAGGCTCTGTAAAAAGTGTTAATATCTCCGATGATGGAACAATTACCGCCACGCTTTCAAACGGACAACTAAGTACGCTTGGCCAAATAGTGCTCGCGCGCTTTAATGACCCTAATGATCTTACTCAACTGAGCGGTAACTTATACGCGGCGTCAAAGAAATCAGGCACCGCGATTATCAATATAGCGAAGTCAGACGGACTCGGACGAGTAGTTTCCGGTTCCCTTGAGGCCAGCAACGTTGACCTCAGCACTGAATTCGTAAATATGATTTCATACCAGAGGGCATTTGAGGCGAACTCCAAGGGCATACAGACCATCAACGAAATGCTTCAGACTCTCAATAGTCTCAAGCAAGGCTAATAGCAACTGAGTACCCTGCACACTCCGGCCACAGGCCGGGGTGTGCAGGCACAACCCCACGGCAAATTTGTTCTCCATCTTAAGGGCCTGCAACAAAATAACCCTTGACAGATTCCTTTAACTGTGATACAATAAATCATCGCCTCTATTGTATGTCCATTGTAGTAGAATCGGGGGCGAGAGGAGTTAGTATTGTTGGAGCGTCGCACCGTGTAAGGGGCTGGCGTTTCACATCCGGCCAGCCCTTCCTAATCAATCAATAAGTCAAACAGGAGGACAGAGCCTATGCCAATAATCAGGACAGTTGAAACCAACGAGGCTGTAGGTACGGTCGCCGGAATTTATGCAGCATTGGAGCAGGCGTTAGGATTCGTTCCTAATAGTATGAAATTGTTGAGCTCCAGCCCTAAGACGCTCGATCGCCAATTCCAGACTATCAGCTATTATATGAATCACCCAACGCTCAGTCAATCCCTCATTGCAATGGTACGAGTGCTCGTATCAATGAAAACATTTTGCGCCTACTGTGTTGATATAAACACCAGACTGTTGCACGATATGGGATTTAGCGCCGAATCCATTCAGGCCACAAAGAAAAATCCAGAGATGGCACCCCTCGGTGAAAAGGAAAAAGCGATGCTTCTTTTCGTCATGAAGTCGGTCTTTGACGGTCATGCCGTCGAAAAAGGCGACATAGAGCAGTTAAGACAATTGGGTTGGACAGATATGGATATGCTGGATGCAACAGCACTCGGTGCATATATGATGGCCGGGGATATTCTCTATAATGCGTTTAAAGTTGAAAAGGATGCTATTTAGTAAAAACACGTGTTTCATTGCTGAGTGTTGGTGAATAAAGTATCAACGCGCGTAAGGGAAAAAGGGGGGGGGCGTTGCCCCTTGAGGGGCACATACTCCCTCAACCGACCCTGAGTGTAGCCGATACCCACGGCAGGGCAATCGCATTAGAAAAACAAAGCAGAAGATACCTGTGCAATCATTCCGGCTTCGTCCCTTTCCGTCATTCCGGCTTGTCCGGAATCTTCCCTTTAGGGGGAGTTTCATAATGATTGTGCATATTCTGAGGCATAAGGACAGATTCCGGACAA